>WTGT01000272.1 GCA_011523445.1 Paracoccaceae bacterium | reverse complement strand
GTTACATGTTTTCTGGAAGTAGAACTTTTAAGTTTGCCTCCGATTCCCGGAATGTCATTGACCATGGGTATGTAATAACGCACCAATGGTTTGGTTGAACCTGACAACCTGCCGGTCTCCAGCTGTATGCCCAGATCACCTGCACTCATTGTTTCCCATTTGGGTACTTCATCCGTACTGAGACAATCCGCTTCGACATGGCGTTTGACCAGCCAGAGATGATCCCTGGAACATTCTGCCCACCTGCCATCCTCGAAATGTATTCTGACAACAGGAAGTTTGCCCTGTGGGAACACACCCGATACCTTGGTTAAGTTGCCCGATGGTGTTCTTATCCTGTTTCCCGGCTCTAAGTTGCCAATGGGGATCCAGCCATATTCTCCGAGTACGAGTGTATCACTTGTCAATGATTTGCCTGATCCAGTGGTTCCCAGGACTAGGGCATGCCTTCTGGCATCCTCGTTGGAAATCCACAACTCTTCATTGCTGTCGTAATCATTACCCAGAAAGAGAAGCCCTTCTCCCTTCCGAAACCTGCCATTGCCCCCGGGTTCAGGATTGGAATAATCCTTTTTCCTCCAACTGGCAGGCAACCTGTATGGAAGTCTTGCTTTCTGGTTGAAGAACCAAAGGGAGTAGACAATATTAAGCGGAATGACAATAGCCCAGATAACTGGCACAAAGAGAAAGGAACAGTACCCAAGCACTATAAGGGCAACAAATAAATCTGGTCTGGACAAGGTCTGTATGAACAGATTGTTGTTGGTTACCTTCAGATGTGAATTGTCTGGCTCTGTTTCTGAAATCTGTCTCTTCCTTAGGGTTTCACAGTCGGGTATGTTTTGTTTCTAACGGATTGGACCTTGATGATAAATGCCATCATTGAGGAGCAATATTCCCGTAGGAATTATCGGTTATGGTACCCAAAATGGCTGCAAGGGCAATTGAGGTTCTGGTCTCCTGAACCAACCTCAAATAGTTCAATCGTGTATTCAGGCTGTTCAAGTCAATTAGGTCCTGCAGCAGGGCTCTTTCGTTTTTCTCATGTCTTCCCTGCAGGGTTTCCACGGTTGGTGAGAAGTAAGCCGAGGTACGAATATCAAGAGCCTGCAACTGGCTAATTCGATCAGGTATCTCGGACTGGTAATGCGATTGTTCGGCCAAAGCCATGTAACCGTCTGATGATTCACTTGGCAATGAAAGGCCAATGGCAAATTCAATCAGGGATACGGCTGCCTGTTTTCTGGCTGCAATTGAATCCCTCAATACTGCTTCTGACAAACCACCAGGGGTTTGCAGATTTTGTTCTGAGAGTGGAATGGGTGGTAGTGGGTCTACCGTATTGGCAACAAGTCTGTAAACTGCCTCCATTACCCTAGGTTGTTCTGCCGCAATGGTTGCATGATCATTTACCAAACCCCAGTCAGTTGTAGGTTGTTCGACAGTCCCGATTGATCCGATGGCCTCTTTTTCCCTATGCAACCATGCCGCAAGATGAATACCGTTTTTCCTGACTATTTCCGGCTTGCCTCCAGACCAGTCACCCACTGCCCTCGTAATAATCTGGGGAGGTACCTTTTTGACCCTATTCCTTTCCCTGATCAATGACAGATCAACCAGATGGCAAAAATCCCCATTCGGATCATACCTGCCACTTTCAGCCTCCGCCCGAAACTCTTCCCTGAGACGCATTGAATGGTTTTGCTGTTCACCATCCACCAATCTTTTTTGTGCCTCGACCTGTCTGTCAAGATATGAACTCTGCTGACGGGAGTGAGCCTGCAAGGCTTCAATAATGTCTCTGGCAGCCTTCGTTGCTTCCTTGCTTACATGGTATCTGGTCGATTGATGAAATGATCCGATGGTACCACACTGGCATCCGGGACCAAAGATTGCCCATCCAGGAGAGGCAATAGTCACGAGGAATAAAAACGGAACAAGCAGTTTGATACAATTTGATTTCCTAATATTTATCATTGGTTTGACTCCTTCCCGTAAATCGTGTCCCAGATTCCTTCTATGGATTGATCCACATCCAACGGCTCTTCATTTTGGCTATCAGTATCTGATGATATCTGTGGATTGACCAAGGTTTGTTGGGTGCTGTAAGGAGTATCCCCAGAGATTGGTGCATTTGCGTCACTTACTACCGTATCGGTTGGAATATTCTCCTGATCCGTTCCAGTTTCTGTCATTCGCGTCGAGAAATAGCTTGGCAAAACAAATTTGTTGTAGGAATTGCTACTCCGCCCAAGTGATCTGGTTGCCTTTCGCCACTCTCGTTCAGCCCTTGCGCAATACTGGTTGATTATATTCCCGTTGGAGTTAACCAGACTGTTCAATGAGTTGTTGAAGATACCACCAAGATTCCCTGTTGAAGCAAATGTTCCAAGAGGCAATTGCATCAATCCTGCAAGACAACCGAGATCACCAACTGGAGTGGGAGCATCTATGGAAGCTTCAGCCCTTCTTACCGAGTATTCAATCTGGTTTCTGGTACTTTCCGCCAACAGCCTTCTTGATTCATCACTGCACTTCTCGCTGGTCATGTCATAGGCCCAATCGCCAAGAACCTGGGTACTCATTGCAAGAAGTACCGGTATGGCGGCCACCAAAATAAGTTTCATAATTACATCCATTGAAATCAGTGTTTGATTTCAACAATGTCCACTTTGGTGAAACCCGAAAGAAAAAAATGCCCAAATCTATCAGGTCAGGCAATTTACATGTGGATAACTTTTGGTGTTTGAATGGGCCTATAACAATTCAGGAAGGAGGATGTAAATCGAAAATTATGCTGGGTTGGTCAAGGTTCTGGCAACTGCCTTTTTCCAACTGGCAAGGTTTCTGTCCCTCTCGGTTGTATCCATTTTCGGCTGAAAACTTTTTGCACGTGCCCACTTTTCACCGATTTCATCCAGCGAGGTGAATAGCCCAGATTGGTAGCCAGCCAGATAGGCTGCTCCCAAGGCTGTTGTTTCAGGTACTTTCGGAACTTCTACGGTGGTATTCAGGAAATCAGCAACTTTCTGCATGGTATAATTGCTTTCGGTCATGCCACCATCTGCCCTGAGTCCAACATTCTTCAAACCGGGATAATCCATATTCATGGCTTCCCACAAATCCACGGTCTGGAAGGCCACACTGGATAATGCTGCCTTTGACAACTCCTTAGGTCCGGTATTTCTAGTAATCCCGAACAGTGCCCCACGGCATTCGGAATCCCAATAAGGTGCACCCAAACCGGTAAAGGCTGGAACCAGAATGATATCCTGTTGCGGATCTGCTTCCGAGGCAAGCGCTTGGGTTTCACCAGCATCCCTGATAATTTGCAATCCATCTCGAAGCCACTG
Source organism: Paracoccaceae bacterium (assembly GCA_011523445.1). GTDB lineage: Bacteria > Pseudomonadota > Alphaproteobacteria > Rhodobacterales > Rhodobacteraceae > MPNP01. The sequence continues at coordinate 160 of WTGT01000272.1, read as the reverse complement.
AACGACAGCACCGGCAATAAAAATCGAACCTTCAAGTGCATAGTGTGTTTTACCATCTATTTTATAGGCAATGGTAGTTAACAGTCTGTTTTTGGAAGGTACAAGGGTTTCACCTGTATTAAGCAAGGCAAAACAACCTGTACCATAGGTTGCCTTTAAC
>WTGT01000075.1:2172-3523 GCA_011523445.1 Paracoccaceae bacterium | reverse complement strand
AAATAAATATCTGAGCCTTATCCAACAATAGAGAAATCACATGACCAACAGTATTCCATTAAGCAAAGTTAAATATTATTGCCTTGAAGGCAGAAATGTCTTTATTTCCGGTGGTGCAACTGGTATCGGCAAATCACTAGTGGAAGAATTTGCCAAACAGGGATCGGTCGTTGGTTTTGTCGATATCGCAGCCAAAGAAGGACAAGCTCTGGCAGATGATCTTAACGAACGTGGGCATCAGGTGGAATTTACGCAATGCGATATCACGGAAACCCAAAATTATCAGGCTGTCATCCAGGACTTTATCAATCGTAACGGTCCTTGTAAGGCCTTGCTCAACAATGCGGCCAATGATACGAGACATGGATGGTCTGATGTTACACCTGAGCAATTCAACAACATTATTTCGGTAAATCTGAAGCACAGTTTTTTTGCTATCCAGACCGTACTCCCCGGCATGATTGACTCTGGAGGTGGCTCCATCATTAACTTTGGTTCTTCCAGCTGGTATGTTGGTTCTCAAAATCTCCCTGTTTATGGGACCTCAAAAGCTGGCGTACATGGTATGACAAGGTGCTTTGCAACCGATCTTGGAAAGCATAACATCAGAGTCAACACCATTGTACCGGGATGGATTATGACACAAAGACAATTGGATTTGTGGGTTGATGAAAAAGCAGAGGAAACACTTGATCAAAACCAGCGACTTGGGGGTCGGGTTTTACCTGAAGATGTATCAGCCCTTTCGCTATTTCTGGCCTCTGATCAATCCCGCATGTGTTCGGCCCAGAACTTTATAGTCGATGCCGGTTGGATTTAGGAATAGTCTCCACGAACACGTTTCTTTTCCGGGTCGAAGTGTGGGAAAGGTACAATCTTCGCCTTCAGACGTTTTTGTTGACCATCAAGCTGTCCAACCTCAAGTTCAGTTCCAAGTTCTGAATGGGTGATGTCCATCCTAGCTAGGGCAATGGTTTTTCCAAGGATTGGCGATTTCATGGCTGAAGTGATTTCTCCTACCTGAGCCTTGCCTATCCTTATGCAATCACCATTTGAAGGAACCAGCCCAGTTTCAATATCAAGCCCCACGAGTTTCCTGACCGGATTTTGCTTTCTTCTTTCCAAGGCCTTCCTACCTACAAAGTCATCCTTTTGAGACACTAGGGGAACAGTAAAGCCAATGCCAGCCTCAAACGGGTCGGTTTGATCGGAAAATTCATAGCCAGCAAAGATGAGACCGACCTCAATTCTCACCAAATCCAAGGCCTCCAAGCCTAAGGGTATCATGCTGAATTTCTGACCCGCATCCCATACGGCATCAAATACCTTTGTTGCATCTTTTGGATGACAA
>WTGT01000075.1:0-2072 GCA_011523445.1 Paracoccaceae bacterium | reverse complement strand
CTGACCCGCATCCCATACGGCATCAAATACCTTTGTTGCATCTTTTGGATGACAAAAGATTTCATACCCCAATTCACCTGTATATCCTGTTCTGCTGACCACACAGGCAATTCCCTTGGAGCCTCCTATCCGTGCTACAGTAAACCTGAACCAACCCAATTCCTCAATGGAGGATTCAACTGGTGGGGTCCAGAATATTTTTTTCAAAACCTCCCTAGATTTTGGACCTTGAACGGCGATGTTATGCAATTGGTCGGTGGAGTTTCTGACCCAAGCATTCAGACCCAACTCCCTGGCCTGTTTCTGAAGCCATAAACCGGATTCATCATTGCCTCCAACCCACCTGTAATTGTCCTGCAATCGGAATACTGTCCCATCGTCAATCATGCCTCCATGCTCATAGCACATTGCCGTATATACCACCTGACGGTTGGAAAGTTTCCTGATATCCCGGGTTACGCAATGTTGCATGAGTTGCTCTGCATCAGGACCGGTAATTTCATATTTTCGCAAGGGGGACAAATCAGTTACGATTACTTTCTCACGACATGCCCAATACTCACTGATGGCACCATGATTGCGTATCGTGTTTGGAAGCCAGTATCCATTGTATTCGACAAAATCACGCGTATGTTTGGCAAAACTGTCATAAAATCCGGTTTTTTTCGTTTCAATCAAATCACCCTCCTGTGACTTACGATATCCTATCGATGGTTTGAAATCCTCTTCCTTGGCATAGGTACGAACCTGTATATCGGTGGGATTCCACCCATTGGCAGAGTCAATATCACAAGGACAACCCGTGGAAACACATACCAGGTCAGTCAGGGCCTTGAGCATGACATAATCCCCTGGTCGTGACCAGGGATCATCGAACATCATGGCGTGATTGCCATCAAGACCGGTATTGAAAAAGAAATTGATGGCCGGCCATCCTTCCCGTTCACGAATTTCATAATGGGCCAGTTTACGGGACATGTTGGTCGAACAGTTCTTGTGTCCCGGATATCCCATATCCTCGTAATACTTGGCAGTACAGGCCAATCCGAAGGCATCATGGCGTCCACAGGTATCCTGAACAATCTGCACTAGGGGATCAAAGTCAACATTGAAAAACTTTGAGTAGAGACCCGGCGTCGGATAGATGGTTCCCCCCAGTGTTCTTGTAGCCGTTGGATCAATTTCCCTTTCAAGACCCTTGTCCAAGTCACGCATCGAAAAGGCCTGAAAATCAGAACACTCCCTGCCTTGCACGTCCAGAATCTGGATGTATTCGCCAGCCTTGACCTCATAAACAAAGGCCTCTCCAGGCATCACATTGCTGTCTACAATCGGATCAGCCAATGGTGGGGGTGGTTTCAGATGAGTGGTTTCATCAGCAGGATGGGTACGTTTTACATAGAGGGCAATCTCAGTCAGGGTGTTTTGTTCCCAAGGCAACATTGAAGAACCGGTCAGGGATACAATCAAGACGCCAGATTGGGAGGAATAGAACCTGTCCAATTGGCCTGCCGGGGTATCCTGACCATGGAGCATGACGACATCGCCATCCTCAATGTCAATTCCCATTTTTTGCAGTGAATCAAGGGGAAAATCCTGACCGTGCAAGGGATGTTTTATCAATGCTATCGTGCCATTGGGTTTTCCCAAACCTTTTGTGCCAAGGAAACCGGCATCAGATTTTCCTTCATGGTTGAACATGATCATTTCGACAGCCTGATTGCCCTCCAGATTCAAAATGCCGATTTCATCACCTTCAAAGATTGGTATGGTACGACTGCCACCTCCGGGAATAATGTACCTTTCTGTTCCAGGTTGCAAAATTGGCCTTCCAGGCTCAATAATTCCTCCCCGCTCAAAGGGGACTTCGTATCTGGGTCTATTCTGTTGGGCGACAGCCATCTGTGTATCCATTCAACCTACCCCATGTTCGCCGATGATTTTTCCCAATCGGGTGTAAATCCCAGAACCTTTATGGCAGGGGACAGATTGGGATTGAACAGTAAATTGTGCCAATAGGTCGCTTGCCAGAAATAATCACTGACTGTAAACTCTTCTACCTTGCAGGACAA
>WTGT01000030.1 GCA_011523445.1 Paracoccaceae bacterium | reverse complement strand
GATCTTAGCGTGTCCAAGAAGTACTTCGGTGAAATCGACTTAAGCGACCAATTTATTGAAAGCTTCCGTAAGGATTATCAATAATTTAATCGATGGTTTAATAAAAAATCTGATGAGGCTTGTTATGTGACATTAAACAAGGGAAAAATTTTATCTTTTCTATATCTGAAGGTTGAAACAGAATCAGAAAACTATGCTGATATATTCCCTATATTTGCACGCAAGCGACGTTTGAAAATTGGAACATTTAAGGTGGTTAGTAATGGTGTAAGACTAGGCGAGCGATTTCTCAAGATCATTTTTGACAATGCAATCCAATCAAAAGTTGAAGAATTTATATAACCATATTTAATAACTCCGAAGATCAACAAAGGCTTATCGATTTACTAAAAGATTGGGGATTTGATGAACATGGAACGAAGAAATCCCATAACGGAGAAGAACTCGTTTTAGTTCGTGATTTCTCACCTAGATATTTTCCAGAAAATCCTAGACATTCTTTCCCTTATTTTTCATTGGAAGGATCAATTTATTTATGTCCCATTTATCCCCAATATCATACGGAATTATTTCCAGATTCGATTTTAACTACTGAATCAAAGATAGAATTTAAAGAACAAAATCCGCATAGGAATGCTTTACAAAAAGTTTACATTTCACGATCAATTAACCGAAACCTTAAATCAGGTGATATAGTAGTATTTTACAGAACAGGTGGATTGTACAAAAGTACAGTAACTACAATTGGGATTGTTGAAAGTGTGATTGATAATATAAAGGATGAAGACGAATTTATTTTAAAATGTAGAAAACGTAGTGTATTTCCAGATAATGAACTGAAAAAACATTGGAATTTTAATCCCAACCGACCATTCATAGTTAATTTTATTTACACGTACTCCTTTCCAAAACGTCCAAATATGCAAATGCTTATCAATCTTGGGGTAATCAAGGATATTAATTCCGCACCACGAGGGTTTGAGCCAATTTCAAAAGATCAATTTTATAGAATTATTCAAGCATCTGAAAGTAATGAAAGTATTATTGTCAATTAAACCGATATTTGCAGATAGAATATTTGACGGCACCAAAGGGTTTGAATTCCGAAAAAAGATTTTTATCAGATCTGGTATAACAGATATCGTTGTATATGCCTCATCACCTGTTTGTAGGGTAGTTGGAGAATTTGAAATAGAAGATATCTTTAAAGATTCACCAGAAGAACTATGGAAAAGAACCCAGAATCAGGCTGGAATATCAGAAAAAGATTTTTTTGACTATTTCGAGGAAAGAAATGTTGGTTACGCAATCAAAGTAAAATACGCATGTCGCTATCAAGAACCAGAAATACTATCGAACAAATTCCTTATTCATCCGCCACAATCTTTTTGTTATGTAAATTAAGAGTTACTTTCTGGGGTTATTCCAGATACGAATATTAGCAAAATAGTGGGCTTTGTTTTGATAGTTAATAACAATCTCATTAATAGAAGATTCTAGATTGTTGTTTTGAAAAATTATCGCTTAATTGGAAGCTTTGAAAAGTTGTAACAAACGTCCAACTTCTGTTCTGGCAAGTGAAGTTGTTAGTTTCGACTGAATTTCCCTTATCATTTCTTGGAAGGTTAAAATCTTGATTTTATTACCTTTAATTGCCTGTCGAAAGTTACTGTTTTGTTCCCATATAGTTTTGTCTCCAGTTAGTTTAGTAACTGCAATAACATAAGTAAATTTATTTTCACCAGTCACTTCTTCCACAGCATTAACAAAGGCCGAAGACCATTTTGGTTTAGTGAGTTCCCTGAAAGATTTCCATGCGATCCTACCATTAACCTCTTTATTTGTTTCTATCGCATTTATCCATGACGCAGGATTAAATCCAGCTTGCCAACTTTTACAACTTACAACAATAATTTTTTCTTCGTCTCTTCTTCTGGGCTGGTACCCTATAACATCAATATCACTGTGGTTAGAATCTTCACGCTTTATAAAGTCGGGGTGATTTTCGCTGGGTTTGAATTTCAAGTTGTGTTGTACAAAATATCCATTGTGTAGTAGATATTCTTCAACGATCTGTTCAAGTATATCCTCTTTGGTAGCCATCTATATTCCCAATAAAATTCAATTAAATTCTAAGTATTAACAGTTGATTATACTTTTGATCTCAACTCCGGAATCATTTGAAGCTATCGATAATTAGATATTACCTAATATTCAGCGCTTTTTTTAATACTTACTTTATATGGTTTGCAATCAGTTCTGAATTTATCTCCAGGTCCAGACCTTGTTGTGCGTTGGAGAGCAATTCATCCGGAACAATCCCCTTGCCACGCAATTCAATTAATCCGTTTATGTAGTCATTGGGAAACTCGGGGTGAGGTTGCAGACTGAAGGTTTGTGGCCCGTAGCTCAAAAAGGCATATTTGCAAAAATCATTGGAACCCAAAACTGTTACCCCTGAAGGTAGGGAAACAACCTGGTCCTGATGCCAGGCATTCAAATGGATTTGTTTTCCATTGAAGGTGTAACCCGTTCTGCCCACACACCAGCCACCACTAAATTTTTCAACCTTTCCACCCAAAGCCTGAGCCATGGCCTGATGACCAAAACACACCCCCACCAAGGGCATTTTGGTTGAATAGCATCTTCGAATGAAATTCATTAGAGTGGGCATCCAGGGATGCTCCTCATACACACCATATCTGGAGCCGGAAATCAACCATCCATCACATTGATCAATGGATTCAGGAAAACTGGATTCGAAAATATCCCAACTTTCGATTTCATAGTTTCCCGGTCCAAGAAGTTGTTCAAAGGAAGAAGCATAATCGCCATATTTTACATATAGCTCAGGTGCTACCGGACCAGCCTTCAAGATTCCCAATTTCAAGATATTATCCACTCGCATAGAGAGTTAAGGTTACTGAAAAAAATCATACAAAGGAAATTATAATTTCCCTATTTGAAATGGTAAAATATATTATCACTCATTCAGGTTGATTACGTCTTTGTACGGGAATCAACAAACAGTTTTTGATTTGGCAATTTGATCTGAGAATAGTGGATTACCCGGTGGTGCAATTTCCAGAACGTATCGGATCCCTTAAAATACTGAAGGAATTTCATGAATCGCAAAAGGAAACCCTATCGGCGATGTTTCCCTTCACGGCCTCTTCCCCGAAGAAGGAAAATAGCGAGAAAAACAACCCTGAACTGGATGAATTGAAGAAGCAGATGGCAGAGATGCAAAAGAAACTTGATACTATGGGATAGTAATAACATTTCTTAAAATTATCACCTATAGACCACTCCAGATTTTTACTGTTTTCGGCACCTGTTAATTTTTGGATGTTCCCTTAACTTGGGGACAATCGAGAAATAGTAAAACATACCCTTTACAATTACCTGCTCACCTGTTATGGTGCCATTAAAGCAGATCTTGGCCGGTAAACGGAATAGCTAAAATATTCGAAATAGCCGGACATGGATGGGCTTTTCTCGAATTCGGAGGATCAAAGGATAGTTATACTAAAGCAACTCTCTTATTGGTTTTAATTGCAACAATTCAAGATCAAGCCTAATAGGGAGTTTTACAATAAAGGGGAAGTGATTATGAAAAGAAATGTTCTCAGGGGTGCTTTTGCCCTTATTGCCGGTTTGTGTCTCGCGATTCCAAGTACAGCTTCAGCAGATTGCGGTGAAGTATCGATCACCGAAATGAACTGGGCATCATCCCAGATTATCACCGAGGTTTCCAAGTTCCTCATGGAGCAGGGATATGGCTGTACGGTCGAGAAAGTCCCATCGGCAACCACCACTTCGGTTGCATCGCTGGCTGAAAACGGTGAGCCGGATATCGTGACCGAGCTGTGGCTAAACTCCACCGGTGCTGTTTATGCAGAACTGGAAGCTGAAGGAAAGGTCATGCGCCTTGCTGACGTTTTTGATCCCGGTGGTGTAGAAGGTTGGTGGATACCTGCATATCTTGCTGAATCAAATCCAGAATTGACAACGATTGAAGGCATCATGGCAAACCCTGATCTTGTTGGTGGCAGATTCAACAACTGCCCCGATGGCTGGGGCTGCAGGATCGTCAATGACAATCTCATAAAAGCACTTGATGTCGAGGGAGCTGGCCTAGAGGTCTTCAATCATGGTTCCGGAGAAACCCTGGCCACATCCCTCGCAGCCGCATACGAGGAAAATGCGCCTTGGTTCGGTTATTACTGGGGACCGACAGCGGTGCTGGGAAAATACCAGATGGTAAAAGTCAGAATTGGCGACATTGACACGGATGTTCATTCTGCCAACCAAAACAAGGATAATGAAAATCCGGGTGTTTCTGATTTTCCACCGGCACCCGTTTTGACAGTTGCTACCGCGGCATTGACCGAAAACAATCCTGATGTCGCCGAATTGATGAGCAACATCAGTTTTGAAATTGGACTCCTGAGTTCAGTTCTCGCCTGGCAGGAGGAGAATAGCGCCTCAGCAGAGGAAGCAGCTGTCTATTTCCTCACAACTCAGTCAGATGTCTGGTCCCAATGGGTCAATGATGCTGCGCGAGAGAAACTGTCGCAATTCATCAACTGAGTTCTGCCCATGAAACATGGTTCATCTATTGTTGAACCAGGATTTGGGCAATTCAACTGACTGTCCGTGGGCTGGAACCACCCAGCCCACGAGCATTGGAGATAGATAACCGTTCATGGCAACCTACGATTTCATCTTTGACGGACTTGGTCTGCGCAGTTGGTGCGATGCTGGCAAAACCAAAGATGGCCCTCTCTCGATGGCCGACCTGCTGGCAAAGGGCGATTCCGACAAGGAATCTTCCCTTCTAGATCTGCCATTTCCGTCCCTTGATGCACTGAATGAGTCATGCGGTCGAATCGTCCAGTCGCGCGCAATGACAAAAGGGGTGGAGGAAGGCTTTCTTGCGATCAAGGATGTCTTGCGATTTGTGCTTGACCCTATAACCCAACCGCTGAGCTGGTTGCTTGATTACACACTCCTGATTTTCGAGGCCGCGCCTTGGTGGATTATGTTTCCGATACTTATGGTTGTGGTTTACTTGGCAACCAAGTCAATTCGAATGGTTGGCTTCGTGACTATCTGCCTAGCCTTCTTGGCATTCATCGACCACTACAGCTACTCCATGCAGACGCTTGCAATCATATTCGTGTGCGCCTGCCTCTGTGTCCTCTTTGGCGTACCCATCGGAATTGCCATGTCACGCAGCGACAGGATGCAGCGAATGACAATTCCGGTTCTGGACATGCTTCAGACTCTGCCTCCATTCGTTTACCTGATACCCCTGATCTTCTTGTTTTCCGTTACAGAGCCAAAACTATACGGTATAGCGATAATCCTTTATGCAATCGTGCCGGTTATCCGATTGACTGACTTGGGCATCCGCTTGGTTGACAGGGACGTTATCGAAGCCGCAGATTCCTTCGGCATGACCGAAAGGCAAAAGCTGATCGGAGTCCAGATCCCGCTTGCACTGCCGAACATCATGGCCGGCATCAACCAGACCATCATGATGAGTCTAGCCATGGTCGTGATCGCATCGCTGGTGTCGGCACCGGGCCTTGGTGTCCTTGTCCTGCGTGGCATAAGGAACCTGGAGCTGGGCGTCGGCCTGATCTCGGGCCTTGGCATCGTGCTTTTGGCGATCATTCTGGACCGAGTCACCAAGGCAGCGCTTGATCGCATAAACGCCGCCCAGAAACACTAGGTGAGTAGATCAGGTATGACCGGTACAGTCAAAATCGCAATCCGTGAACTCTACAAGATCTTCGGTATCGATCCGGAAAATGCACTGAAACATGTGTTGGACGGTGTCGGCAAGGTCGACCTGCTTGAGCAGCATGGACATGTCCTTGGCCTGCAGGACATAAACATCGACATGCACGAAGGTGAAATAACGGTCATCATGGGTCTGTCCGGCTCAGGCAAGAGCACGCTTATCCGACATCTCAACCGGCTTATCGAACCGACCTCGGGTCAGGTGAAAGTGGACGGTAACAACGTACTAACCTACGATGAGCACCAGTTGCGCAATCTGCGCCGTGAATCCATGTCGATGGTTTTCCAGAAATTCGCTCTTCTGCCCCACCGCACGGTTGCCGAAAACGCGGGCACAACACTTCAGGTTCGCGGTTTCAGTCAAAAAGAATACCTGGCAGAAGCAGAAAAGTGGCTTGGAGTAGTCGGCCTTAGCGGTTTCGAAAATCATTATCCTCACCAACTGTCCGGCGGTATGCAACAGCGTGTCGGCATCGCCCGTGCGTTGACATCGAACTCGCCCATCATGTTGATGGACGAGGCATTCTCTGCACTTGATCCGCTCATCCGTACTGACATGCAGGATCTCCTGCTGCAATTGCAGGATGATTTACACAAGACCATTGTTTTCATTACCCATGACCTTGATGAAGCACTCAAGCTCGCTGACCGGCTGGTAATCCTCAAGGATGGTTATATTGTCCAGCAGGACGAACCACAGCATATACTGCTGAACCCGTGTGACCCCTACATCGAGGATTTCGTCAGCGACATCAACCGGGCCCGAGTGCTCAAGGTTCGTTCGGTCATGTCTCCGCTTGTGGGTGACACCCCACCAGCAGATGCACATGGCGAGGTCGACTACAACGACACGTTGGAAGACGTGATCACACGATCGGGTGGCGACACGTCACATTCCTATATTGTTACACGTGATGGTGCGCACGTTGGCGTACTTGAGATGACCAACCTAGTAAGGGCACTGGTCCCACGTGTCGCTTCCCAAGCGGGCGCCCGAAAACTCTGAATTGAGGTCGGTCCTTAAATTAGCCTGGTACGCTTCACTTACCATTTAAATATATTCCACTTTTTCCCGGAAGTGGTTCCCATGGGGATACCAGTCTGCTTGAACAAATAAATAACGAGAAGGAGATTAAACTTGCAAGCATCATGGCATGCTTGCTTTCGGACAGGTTGGCAGGTTCAATCAGAATCTTCGGCCCCTGTACCTGCGCCTGTCACACGTGATAGGTGCGACGTGGGAACGAGAGTGCGGTTGAAGAACGCCATGACGGTCGCCCTGGACAAGCTGTCCATTTCCACACCATGTTGAATTGCCCGCGACCTACCCTCTACAATGCTCCTTGTCAGGCCAGTTGTGAGCGATATGCCTGAATCCAAGCTGGTCAGCAATAAATCGACCGTTGCCGGTCCGGATGGGTGTTCAACACTTTCCTGCATGCCAGTCAGAGAAGCAATGTCACCGTTGAGAACCATCCGTGACGGACTTCCGCATTCTTTTGTCCACGAAACGACGATTCTTGCATTTTCAATGCCTGTTGCCGCAACCGCACCCGCTACGATCAGTGGTTGGTCCACCCTATGGATCCGGAAGCGTCTCTCTGAACTGTATCCTGCCTCGATAAACAGCCGATCTGCAGCCACGGGTCCAGCATAGAGTGCCGAAACCGCCAGTGGTCTGCGGCTTTCGACATGAATGATATTGTCATCATCTCGCAGTGCAAGCGATGCACAACTCTGGCCGGTCATCAGACTACTCAATGCCGAAGCAGCTGCCCTTGCCGGATCGATGCCAAGAAAGGCCAGGTGCATCGATGCCGCGGTAAATACCTCACCGATTCCGAAGGGCGTTCCGGCGCCAACCGCAGCCCTGGTAAAATAGAACCTGATCTCGTTGAGTGACAGGGGAGTTGACGTCACGTTCACTGGATCGTCTCACCAATCCAATTTGCAGATAGGGAAGGAAAGACCCATTCCGGTCCGGTCCAGCTTGCCAGCTCGTTAGGCAGGGGTGCCCCCTGATACATGTTGACCCTGGTCCAGAGGTCGGATTTTGGATCGAACTTGGCGACACCGAAGAACGCCAACTTGAAGCGAAGTATATCAAGCGGACGTCGTCCCTCCCCGAGAAGATTGTCACGAATCTCGCCATAAGGATAATGAGGAGCCAGTTGCACACGCCACACGACATGACGATATTCGGGTGCCGTGAGAAGAAAATCCGCAACCTTGAGCGATCTGTCACAACGATGCAGATCGTTCCTGAGCCGGTTGACATCCCTTGCGATACCGATGGGCATCTCAAATTCGGAACCCTGTTCAGTCTGGCGATCCCCGACACGGGGTTCAAGTTTTTCTTCGGAGTAATACCAGAACCGCTTCAGTGCGGCCGGATCAGAAAAATCTGTGGAAAACACCCAGTCATAGTTTGCCTCGATGATATCCAGCAAACTTCCCAATGGCATGGCAGGATCAAGTCGGGGTGGCTCCCGGGCACTCATCCGACCGGCAAGTTCGTCCACAATCTCGCCATGTTGCTCAAGCAGTAGCGACACGACAAATTCCTGGGCTTCTACAGACATGGTTTCCTCAGCGTAACGGTAGATCGTGTCCCAAGCATACGGCTGTCCATGTCCCTTCGAGCACAACTTCTTAAGTTGGTCAAGATCCAGGCGCAGCTGCATTATCCTGGCTTTCTGGGTCTCATCATCCACATCCCATTCTTCGACGAAATGGCGGGCCCGATCTAAAAGCATGAGAAAGTCCCCAAACTGAATCCGGTCTGCCATTGGCAATGACCTTACCCTTGCCAGAGCAGTCTCCCGGGCCAGAACCCAATTGTTGATCAGTGTGGGGTACTTCGTGAGAAAAGGTGCCATTCCAAGTCCTGTGGCGTTGCCGATACCGAGATAGCGTGCATACCGGGCATCAAGTAGTACAGATCTTGCTTTCCCCCTTTCACGTGCCATGTGGTTGACCAGATCCAGGCTCAACCATCTGACAAGATAGACTGTGAGCAATTCGGCCTGAAATGGACCTTGCATCTCGGGTCGACTTGCCAGTTTTTCTCGGTCGGCACAACCAAACTTCCCACTTCCATACACGGCCGTGGTTCGCATCAGGTATCCAACCCTGTTTAGGTTGCTCAGGTCAGGTTGCTTGCCTGATGCCAGCCGCTCGACAACATGCTCGAAGAGTCGCATGCTCTTGTTAGCCCGCGCAAGTGTGAGTTCGCTGGCAGTGAACCGGCCAGCCTCCTGGTAAGGAGTCTGGGAGCGCAACCGCTCGATATCAGCATCACCCGGTACACCATCATAGAGCGAGAACGTGGCATCCCAAGCATCAGCGATCACACGGTCGGTGCGTTGCTCGGGGCTGATGTCATGCATGAATGCAACGAGTGAATACGATCTGTCAGGTCCATGGCAGGCATAAACACCAACACCGCACCCTTTAGCATCGAGATCGAGACGTAACCGCTTGAATTGCCAGTTTTCCCTGCGCATGCGGCGAAGCAGTTGGCGCATGAAACTCAGGCGGGTCTGGAATGACGATCCCATGCGTTCCAGCTGCATAACCTGCCCGGGTGCTCGCAGTGGAACAGATTTGTGTACACCGGATTGGCAGTTCATTACGACCCAATTGCTCCAAACGAGTCCCTGAAGAATCGCAGCCAATTGCCATGGGCAATTTTCTCCAGTTCGACCTGGGTAAATCCCAAGTCTCGAAGCCCTTCGAGTATGCCTCCGAATGCCCTGTTGTCCCTGAACCATGTAGGCTGATTAGGAAATGTAGCCTCGCTACCCTTGTCCATGAGGGTCCATCGACCGTTACGCATCCAGGAAACCACACTGTCGGGCTGGTCCTGACACAGGTCACTGCCGAATCCGACATGATCGATTCCCATGATATCAACCGTTTCGGCAATCATGCCGCAGAAATCCGCAAGTGTGCATCTCGACCCGTTTTTCAGATGATGTGGGTAAAGCGAGAATCCCAACATGCCTCCACTGTCGGCCAACGCCCTCATCACCGTGGTGGACTTGTTCCGGGGTGCCGGATGCCAGCTGAACGGATTTGCATGGGTGATCGCAATTGGCCGATCCGACAATTCGATTGCCTGCAATGTCGAGTGTTGTCCGGAATGACTCATGTCAATCACCATCCCAACGCGATTCATTTCACGAATCACCTCCCGACCCATCCGAGTAATGCCAGAGTCACATGCCTCAAAACATCCCCCTCCAAGCAGACTCTGATTGTTGTAGGTGAGTTGCATGAAACAGATTCCGAGATCTCGGCAAATCTGTACAAGATCGATGCTGTCCTCGATGACCGAGCAGTTCTGGCTGCCGAATATGATCGCTGTGCGTTTCCCAGCAATCGCCTCATCGATGTCCACCGCCGACCTCGCAGGAACGATCAGGTCGGGAAACTGTGCGAATCGCCGGTTCCAGGTGCCGATATTTGCCACTGTTTCACGAAAATTTTCATGGTAGCAGATGGTGACATGCACGGCCATGACATGACCTTCGCGCATTTGCCGAAAGATTCTCTCTGACCAGTTGCCATACTGGAGGCCATCGATAACCGGTAGATCCCTCATGATTTCAACCCAATTGTCACTTTCCGTTTAAATAGTGCTTGCCATTATGATTCATTATTTAGTGGCATTGGTATAAGTACTTGTTTCATGTGGTTTGCAATCAGTTCTGAATTTATCTCCAGGTCCAGACCTTGTTGTGCGTTGGAGAGCAATTCATCCGGAACAATCCCCTTGCCACGCAATTCAATTAATCCGTTTATGTAGTCATTGGGAAACTCGGGGTGAGGTTGCAGACTGAAGGTTTGTGGCCCGTAGCTCAAAAAGGCATATTTGCAAAAATCATTGGAACCCAAAACTGTTACCCCTGAAGGTAGGGAAACAACCTGGTCCTGATGCCAGGCATTCAAATGGATTTGTTTTCCATTGAAGGTGTAACCCGTTCTGCCCACACACCAGCCACCACTAAATTTTTCAACCTTTCCACCCAAAGCCTGAGCCATGGCCTGATGACCAAAACACACCCCCACCAAGGGCATTTTGGTTGAATAGCATCTTCGAATGAAATTCATTAGAGTGGGCATCCAGGGATGCTCCTCATACACACCATATCTGGAGCCGGAAATCAACCATCCATCACATTGATCAATGGATTCAGGAAAACTGGATTCGAAAATATCCCAACTTTCGATTTCATAGTTTCCCGGTCCAAGAAGTTGTTCAAAGGAAGAAGCATAATCGCCATATTTTACATATAGCTCAGGTGCTACCGGACCAGCCTTCAAGATTCCCAATTTCAAGATATTATCCACTCGCATAGAGAGTTAAGGTTACTGAAAAAAATCATACAAAGGAAATTATAATTTCCCTATTTGAAATGGTAAAATATATTATCACTCATTCAGGTTGATTACGTCTTTGTACGGGAATCAACAAACGGTTTTTGATTTGGTAATTTGATTTGAGAACAAAGGATTCCCAGTGATACAATTTACAGGTTTGATGGATACCTTGCCCGAAACGGTACCCTTTGTAGGTCCAGAAGCATTGGAGAGAACAAGGGGTAGGCCATTTAAAGCCAGAGTAGGAGCCAATGAAAATGTATTTGGCCCTTCACCAAAAGCAATTGAGGCGATGCAGAAAACCGTTTCCGAGGGATGGCAATATGGTGATCCGGAAAATCATGACCTTCGACATGCCATTGCGGATTTCTACCATATCAAACCTTCCAATGTCATGGTTGGTGAAGGAATCGATGGTTTGCTGGGGTATTTGGTCAGAATGGTAATTGAACCCGGAAAAAAGGTTGTTACCTCCCTCGGTGCCTATCCAACATTCAACTACCATGTTGTCGGTTATGGTGGAGATCTCATAACGGTTCCATATGTCAACGACCGGGAGGACCCACAATCACTTGTTGAAATGGCCCATAAGGTAAAACCAACCCTTGTATACTTGGCTAATCCAGATAATCCGATGGGAACCTGGAGCAGTGGGCAGGAAATTGCAGCAATGCTGGATGAACTTCCAAAAGGGACGCTACTGGTTCTGGATGAAGCGTATATTGAATTTGCCCCTTCGGAAGCGGCCTTAACCTTGAATGTTGACGACCCCAGGGTCGTACGGTTTAGAACCTTTTCGAAAGCCTATGGTATGGCTGGCATGAGGGTAGGATATGCACTTGGTGAAGAAAGGGTGATTTCAGCCTTTAATCGTGTACGTAATCACTTCGGCATGTGTCGAGTGTCCCAGGCAGGGGCTTTGACATCACTGGATGATCAGGAAAATCTGGTACAAGTCGTAAAAAGGGTGGAGGATGCAAGGGATAGAATTGCTGACATTGCCACGGCGAATGGCTTGCATTCCTTATCCTCAGGAGCAAATTTTGTCGCTATTGATGCCGGTCGGGATGGGGATTTTGCGAGGATACTGCTGTCAGAATTGGTAAATAGAGATATCTTTGTACGTATGCCCTTGGCAATACCTCAGGATAGGTGTATTCGAATATCGGCTGGAACCAAAACTGATCTGGATTATCTGGAAGAAGTCTTTCCAAGGGCACTTGAAACAAGCAACCAGACTTATTCTAAAAAAAATTAATTTTTCCCCATCCGTTCCATTGCTCTTTGACGGGCAAATGCGCTATCTCGGTCAGTAACACCCAATAGATTTGTTATCAGTCGGAGAAAACCATCTTCACCATAACTTCTTTCACCATCCGACAAGACTATTTCCCATAGTATTTCAAGAATTTCCTCCCTTTGATCAAAAGGGATTTTTTGCTTGATGATACGGGTGAATTGAACGGAGTCCTGAGTTCGTCCTTCAAGGTCCTCTGCTTCCAGCCGCAATTCATTGGCCTCGTTAATGGTAATTTGAAAACAACCGGATATCAATTCCGAGATATGTTGTTTCTCTTCTTTCGAATAATCCCTGTCGGCCCGGGCAACCCGTACCAGCAAAACGGTAAGGGCAAGCCTGAAATCGTCAGCCGTCAAGGGTACGGGTTCAGGTTTTGAGTATTTTTCAAAGAAGGATTTTAACATAGCCCGTTGCTTGAACCCTAGCGTGAATTTTCGTCGGGGTCTTCCTTACCCACTCCCCTGGCAATTATTTTCATGGGAAGTATCCATATCAGGCCAAAGAAGATATAAAGCACCAACTCAGGTAAAAATGGTAGTCTATCGCCAAAGCTTATCATGAATGAAACAACCAGGCCAATGTAGATGGGAAGAACAACCAGAAGGTAAATTACGGTCAATTTCCTCCGCAATTTATAGGTCAGGGAAATCATTTTGGCAAATTATAGAAGTAATTGTTCATTTGTTGAGAGTAAATAATCGTATCTTCCCTGAGTGGAGAATTGGACACCAACATTATGGGGCATCCAATCAAGTATTCCAACCTCTTTATGTAGTTAACGGCATTGATAGGTAAATCTTCCTTATTTCTTATACCGGATGTTGATTGCTTCCAACCAGGATGTGTTTCGTAAATTGGTTCTAGAATCTCCTGTTGGCTTACTTGATAAGGCAAATGGTCCATTTGGCTATCACCAAGACGGTACCCTATTCCGATTTTAACCTCATCAAACTCGTCCAGCACATCCATTTTCATGAGTGCAATGCCATCGACTCCAGAAAGGGTACAAGCCATTTTGACCATGGGGATATCAATCCAACCACATCTTCTCGGCCGGCCGGTAACGGTCCCGAATTCATGCCCTTTGGCAGCAAGTGTTGTACCATCATCATCATCAAAGAGTTCGGTTGGAAATGGACCTTCACCCACTCGTGTTTGATAAGCTTTGCAGATTCCCAATACAAATCCAAGGTCCTTGGGCCCAACCGCCGAACCGGTGGCAGCATTCCCAGCTACTGTTGAGGAGGAAGTAACAAATGGATAGGTTCCGTGATCAATATCAAGAAAAGTACCTTGTGCCCCCTCAAACAGGACCATTTTACCTGCCTTTGTCAGGTTTTGACTGATCCACCACGTGGATTTGGCATAACCCGAAATCAATGGTGCAATCTTGTTCAGCTGTTGAAACAATTCTTCTGTTCCGGTTTCAGAAACCCCTAATCCCCTGCGTAAAATGTTATGGTGATTGACCAGCTTATCGAGTGCCTTGGACAAGTCATTGGCATCGTTCAAATCACCTACCTTTACTGCTCTTCTACCAACTCTGTCCTCATAGGCTGGACCTATACCCTTGCCTGTCGTTCCAATTTTGCCCTTGCCCAATCTTTCTTCACGGATTCTGTCCATCTCAATATGAATGGGTAAAAGCAGTGAGGTGTTTTCCGCTATGACAAGATTTTCAGGTGTGATACCGATTCCCTTTTCTTCAATATTTTCAATTTCCCTGATTAAACTGAACGGATCCAAAACGACACCGCTTCCGATTACACCAATCTTGCCTGGCCTGAGTATGCCCGAAGGCAATTGTGAAAGCTTGAAGGTATGGTCTGAAGTTTTAATGGTATGACCTGCGTTCTGTCCCCCCTGAAACCGAACCACAACATCAGCCTTTTCAGCCAGCCAGTCAACGATCTTGCCCTTGCCTTCATCTCCCCATTGAAGACCAACAACAACGATATTGCGCAATAATTATCTCCTTTTCTTGGAAACTCGCCGTAAGTGAGTACTATTGATTTTGATTAATCTATATCCCAATTAAAACATTTACCCAAGAATTGGGATAGTTCACCTTGAAAATGGGATAAGTCTGATTACTTTCCAACTGTCCAATAAACACATTTCCAAATAGGTTGATCTTAAATGAGTAACATCGTTCTGGTTGTTCACCTGATACTGGCTCTTATTCTGATAGGAATTGTTCTCCTTCAAAGATCTGAAGGTGGCGGCCTTGGAATAGGCGGTGGTGGAAACATGCTTTCAGGTCGAGGATCAATTACGGGACTCGGAAAATTGACCTGGCTGTTTGCCGTCCTGTTTCTGGTGACTTCACTTTCATTGACCATACTTACGGCCAGCGATCAATCAAGGGAATCT
>WTGT01000059.1 GCA_011523445.1 Paracoccaceae bacterium | reverse complement strand
AAGTACCACAAGGTAATGAAATGGTACCAAATTATTACACCAAATGGTCAGAAATAAACCCGGATCTTCCAGATATCGATATTTTGACTTATGGACCTCCTCCAACCTCTGGTACAAGGGATGCCTTCGTAGAACTGGCCATGCATGTCGGTTGCAAGAAACTGCCTTATGTATCTGAAAATGGCTTGGACAAGGATAAGGATTGGGTCAACGAAAACTGCTCCAGAATGCGTCAGGATGGTCCATTTGTTGAAGCTGGTGAGAATGACAATCTGATCGTACAGCGATTAAATGCAGATCCCAGTGCCCTTGGTATTTTTGGTTATTCATTCCTTTATGAAAATTTTGATACCCTCAAGGCCGTGTCTATTAATGGAGTATTACCTGATATCGATACCATTGGAGATAAATCCTATCCGATTTCAAGACCGCTGTATTTCTACACCAAGAATGCACATCGTGGTGTAATTCCCAATTTCCAGGAATTCATTGAAGAATACATGTCTGATGAAGCACTCGATCCGGATGGCTATCTTGCCGAACGGGGTTTGGTAACCTTGAGTGAGGACGCCAGATCAAATTTGCAAAATGATGTCATAAATGCTGTAAACATGGATCCTAAATAATCAAGTATGCATTTTAAATGACCACCCTTGCTTTCTTTCTTCTAATTATTTTTGCATCCCTCGGATGCATTATTAACCATCGATCGGCGGTTTCAATCAGAAACAGTGGAATAAGGCTTGCGTCCATCACTCTTTATCATGGCCTGTTTGCATTATTTCTTGTTTTAATCCCAATACTTATATTGATTTTGCTGTGGTTGGTCCTTCAGAACCCGCTCCTGGAATTCTATCTCTTGAGATCAACTCTGGTTGAATATTTAGCTAATTCCAGCAAGGGTGAAACAGATCTTGTACTAGCAGAAATCCGATCCATAGCTGGGGGAACCATATTTGGTCAACCTGAAGAATGGAAGCTTGCTGCCGGTGAACAATTGGCAGCTCTGCAAGATATTTTTTCAAAATTACTTGTATTTACAGTTGCTGTATTGGCACTCATTTTGATTTTTGTCGCAAGATACAAGGTACGATCTGACTTTCCGGCACGCCAAAATGTGGAAAGAATTGTCACCTGGTTGATGATAGCCTGTTCTGTAGTGGCAATATTTACAACCCTCGGTATCATCGCATCGCTGATGGTAGAAACCGGTAGATTTTTTAGCTTGGTTCCAATCACCGAATTTCTTTTTGGATTGAATTGGGAACCACAAATACCGATGAGGGAAGATCAGGTCGCCGCCGAAGGTGCTTTCGGGTGGATTCCGGTTTTTGTAGGAACACTGGTTATAACAGCTGTTGCGTTGTTTCTTTCGGTACCTATTGGATTGATGTCGGCGATTTATCTTAATGAATTTGCCAATCATCGAGTCAGATCCATAACCAAACCCGTGCTGGAAATTCTTGCCGGCGTACCAACCATCGTTTATGGGTTCTTTGCCATTTTGGTTGTGACACCTGCATTCAGGAGGTTTGGTGATTCGGTCGGAGTAGATGTTTCCCCGAATACTGCCTTGGCAGCAGGTGGTGTCATGGGAATAATGCTTATTCCCTTTATATCTTCCTTTACGGATGATGCCCTATCTGCAGTTCCGAAATCCCTTAGGGATGGATCCCTTGCCTTGGGAGCAACTCCTTCAGAAACGATGTTGAAGGTTTTATTCCCTGCAGCCATACCTGGTATCGTGGGGGGAATCCTTCTTGCTGTCAGCAGGGCAATCGGGGAAACAATGATTGTTGTCATGGCTGCTGGCTTAATTGCAAAACTAACACTCAATCCCCTAGATAGTGTAACGACAGTAACGGTTCAGATCGTTACCCTGTTGATTGGCGACACCTCATTTGACAACCCCAAGACCCTTGCAGCATTCGCTCTTGGAATGATGCTCTTTATCGTAACCCTTATCATCAATATTTTTGCCCTTCGCATAGTTCAGAAATACAGGGAAATCTATGATTGATGTTTCTTGAAGCATCGAATTGAACTCAGACTGAATGAAAACTGAAATGGATACCATCAATCTTGTAAAACAAAGTCTTCCCAGACGGAACCGGAATCAAATAATCCTTAAAGGATTAGGTGTTTCGGCAATTATTTTTGCCTTCCTGATGCTGATTATCCTGATCTCTTCCCTGGGAACCAGTGGTTACAAGGCCCTCACCCAAACTCATATTGAATTCAGTGTCTATATTGATCCGGCCAAAATCAAGCTGGAAAAACTTCCCAGAGGTAATTTCAAGGGTGTACTGCAGGATTCCATATTTGTTTATCATGAAGGGGAATTGTCCAAGAGCAAACAGAAGCAACTGGCTAAAATACTGAGCAATGGGGCCCAATTCGAATTGAGGGACAGGGTCGTTTCTGACCCTAGTCTGATTGGTCAAAGCATTACCTTGAAAGTACCAACCTCGGATCCTTACGATCAGTTGAATAAAAATTTGATTGACCGGCAAACAGAGGAGGAATTCAGACGCTTGAAGGATAATGAAATCGTATGGTTTGATTCTCTGGATCAGAAAGGATTGATTTCCAAACCCATTAATTGGGGACTGATTTTGAATACTGACAGCCGTTTCCCCGAATTGGCAGGTTTGAGGGGTGCCCTTATAGGTTCCTTCTGGGCACTTCTGGTTTGCTTTCTGATTTCATTTCCCTTGGGTATTGGCACAGCAATTTACCTTGAGGAATTTGCCACAAAGAATAAATTCAGCAGTTTTATCGAAGTCAATATCAATAACCTCGCAGCCGTACCATCGGTGGTTTTTGGCTTGTTGGCACTTGCAGTGTTCATTGGCTGGTTGGGATTGCCAAGATCAGCACCCCTGGTCGGAGGCATGACCTTGGCCTTGATGACCATGCCCACGATAATTATTGCCACCCGGGCTGCCCTCAAGGCGGTTCCCCCCAGTATAAGAGAAGCAGCACTTGGGGTAGGGGCCTCAAGACAACAAGTTGTATTCGGACATGTACTTCCCCTTGCCATGCCGGGCATTTTGACCGGAACCATAATCGGTTTAGCCCAAGCATTGGGAGAAACAGCACCATTGCTCCTTATCGGAATGAATGCCTTTATCACTTCAGCCCCGGGTACTCCATTAGATACCTCAACAGCCTTGCCTACCCAAATATTCATTTGGGCCGACAGTCCGGAAAGGGGATTCGTAAGCAGAGCTTCGGCAGCAATTCTGGTTTTGCTTACTTTCTTGATAACAATGAATGCCTTGGCAATCTACCTCAGGAATAAATTTGAAAGAACCTGGTAAAAATTCAACTGGAAGCGGGGTGAACAATAGTTTTTTTCATCAAGTGTTGAAATTGCCCCGATTAGTTCAATATTCAACACCGAGCACCAACAGCTGTGTGAAGAATATTTTTTACTTGGTCAACTGGCCAAAGTACTACCAATTACCCCGGGATTTATTGAGGAATCTATGGACAATTCAGAAACTCTGGAAGAAGAGGAAACAATCGACATTTCGGAGGATGAAAATGTTGATGATATTGAAGATGCCGAGGACGATAATATTGGGTTATATAC
>WTGT01000234.1 GCA_011523445.1 Paracoccaceae bacterium | reverse complement strand
GCCGTGTCTCAGTCCCAGTGTGGCTGATCATCCTCTCAGACCAGCTACTGATCGTAGGCTTGGTAAGCCTTTACCTCACCAACTACCTAATCAGACGCGGGCCGATCCCTTAGCGATAAATCTTTCCCCCGAAGGGAGTATATGGTATTATTCCAGGTTTCCCCGGGCTATTCCATACTAAGGGGCACGTTCCCACGCGTTACTCACCCGTTCGCCGCTTTCATCCAGAACCGAAGTTCTGGAATCACGCTCGACTTGCATGTGTTAGGCCTGCCGCCAGCGTTCGTTCTGAGCCAGGATCAAACTCTCAAGTTATAACGCTAATGCGTTCTTGACGCTCGAACCGTAGCACATCGTCGCCAATCCCTAGGGATTGGCATGAAGCTGTTACCCAAATCATCGGCTGAAAGCCTATTGGGCCGATATGCCACTGCTTCGTTAATCGATATTAACCAAGTAGCCCACATATCTCTTCTATTAAACCAATGTCAAAGAGCACAAGACAACAAGATGCTGTTTTGGAATTTTCCAAACATCTGAAGTCTTTCCTGATTGCCCAACTTCTCAACCAAGAAGCGGGAAGCGAAATATAGAATTATATGAAGAGCATTTCAAGAAAATATTTTTAAATGGAACAAAAAAAATCAGGCAGGCTTTTTTTTCTTCTTGTTAATTTTCCACCAAACCCTGATAGCAAGCAATAAAGCCACTATCAATGTATAAACAATTGGCTCCATTGGCCAGGCCTTGACCACAAGTAAATAATGAATGACCCCAGCCGCACCAGCCAAATATACCAAACGATGAATCTTGTTCCACACGAGGGCTCCCAATTTACGTATGGAATAGTTATTGGATGTTATTGCTAGGGGAACCATGGTCAAAAATCCAAACATCCCGACCGTAATGAAGGGGCGCTTTATGATTTCCTCGATAATGGTGTTGATATTCCAACCTTGGTCAATGGCAATCCATACCAGCATATGACTACATATATAATAAAAACTGACAAGGCCGATTGCCCTTCTGAATTTAAGCAAACTCACCCCCGTCCAGCGGCGAATTGGTGAAATCAGCAAGGTAAGGATGATCAACTGCAATCCCCTTTCCCCAAATGTCCTGATCAATTCATAGAGTGGATCCGGGCCAAGTTGATTCAACAAGGCCAGTACAAAGGTGTAAATTCCCGGTATCGGAAGAAGAAAATAAAGTGGCCAGGCAGGTATTTTTCTTAGCCAACCATTTATCCGCTGAGAGTATGCCAAATTAATTCCCTATCATAGCCTTTAGTATAAGATTACTTTGAGGTATCTGTCAGATATTGGGAGACTGGTTACTACAATCAGTAATTTTCAGCCAAATCCATGCCCTCATAGAGATGGGCAACATGCTCTTCATAGCCGTTAAACATCAAAGTGGGTATTTTCTTGGCAAACAATCCAGTTCCAATTACTCTTTCTGCAGCTTGGGACCACCTCGGATGGCTTACATTCGGATTTACGTTTGAGTAAAAACCATACTCTCTGGAATTTTGATCATTCCAAGTTGTAGGAGGCATTTCTTCCGTGAAAGTTATTTTAACTATGGATTTGATCGACTTGAATCCATACTTCCAAGGCACAACCAATCTGATTGGCGCGCCATTCTGGTTGGGCATAAGTTCACCATAAAGTCCAACACTCAGTATAGTCAGGGGATTCATGGCTTCATCCAACCGAAGGCCTTCCCTGTATGGCCAATCCAGGAATCCTGATCTCTGACCAACCATTTCCTCGGGGCGAACCAAGGTTTCAAATGCCACGAATTTTGCCTTGCTATCAGGGAGGCTGTCTTCAATGAGCTTGCCGAGTTCAAATCCGATCCAGGGAACAACCATGGACCAAGCCTCAACACATCTCAAACGGTAAATCCTTTCCTCAACGGAATATTTTTCTATCAACTCATGTACCGAGTATTCGCCGGGATTATCACAAAGCCCATCTATTTTGACAGACCAAGGTTCTGTTGTCAGGTTATGGGCATGCTTGGCAGGGTCACCCTTTCTCGTCCCAAATTCATAAAAATTGTTGTAGGTCGTAATATCTTCAAATGAATGAGGTT
Organism: Paracoccaceae bacterium; assembly: GCA_011523445.1. Taxonomy (GTDB): domain Bacteria; phylum Pseudomonadota; class Alphaproteobacteria; order Rhodobacterales; family Rhodobacteraceae; genus MPNP01. Next base: position 13,083 of record WTGT01000234.1, on the reverse strand, counting down.
CCTGATCCGTAGAATATGGACTTGCGATTGGTGAGGGAAATGCCTTGCCCAAAACACTACCTGCAAAGGGGCTAGCCAATACCGCGCCAGCACCACCCATCATCAGTTTCCTGCGGTTTAACCAATAGGATTTAGGTGTCACATCGGCATGGGTGTACTCTGAATTAAATTTTACCATTTTGACAAACTCCAAATAAATTTTCCCCTATATACCTATACCTTTCAATCGGTATAGCCAATAAGTTCAAAGAATTGTTAAATTTTTCCTGATTAGTGGAATGTAACCTGGTCTTGTTCTGGCTCATCCACGGATATACCATTGATTGAAACACCCATGAGGTCATCGTGGGAAATTTCGGCAATGCTACCCTCCTTAATTGTTCCCTGTAAAAGGGCTTCAGCAAGCTTGTTTTGAAGATGTTTTTGAATTACCCGTTTCAAGGGTCTTGCCCCATAAACCGGATCGTAACCCTTTTTGGCCAACCATGATTTAAACTCCTGATGTATAACCAGATTGATTTTCCTGTCCTTAAGCCTTTCTTCCAGACTCTTGAGTTGTATTTCAACAATCTGAACCATGTCTTCCCTGCTGAGTTTGTCAAATAAAATGATTTCATCGAGTCGGTTGATGAATTCAGGTCGCAAATTTCTTCTGACAGCACTCATAACAACTTCTTCTGCCACCTTGCGAGAATGATTTACGTCCAGTTCTGCCAGTTCTTCTGATCCCATATTTGATGTAAAGACTATCAGGGATTGCTTGAAATCTACCCGCCTGCCCTGGCCGTCTGTAAGTATGCCATCATCAAGGACCTGCAGAAAAATATTGAAAACCTCCGGATGGGCCTTTTCAACCTCATCGAACAAAATAACCTGATAAGGCCTGCGGCGAACGGCTTCGGTCAGGGTACCTCCTTCTTCATACCCTACATAACCCGGTGGAGCTCCAATCAATCTTGCTACGGAATGCTTCTCCATATACTCAGACATATCAACCCTTACCATCGCTGATTCATGATCAAATATGAATTCAGCCAGTGCCTTGCACAATTCGGTTTTACCGACACCGGTAGGTCCAAGGAACAGGAATGATCCAATCGGACGATTGGGATCGCTCAATCCTGAACGGGATCTTCTGACAGCATTGGAAACGGCCCTGACCGCTTCCTTTTGGGATACAATTCGCTTGCCGAGTTCAGTTTCCATTCTCAGAAGCTTGTCCTTTTCACCTTCAAGCATTTTGGCAACAGGTATTCCAGTCCATTTTTCAACAACAAGAGCTACCCTTTCTGTTGATACTTTTTCCTCAAGATATTTTGTTTCATAATTGTCGCTGATTTCCTTTTGTTCCTTTTCAAGGCGAGGTATGATGCCATAACTGAGCTCCCCTGCCCGAGCCAGATCACCTTCCCGCTTAACCTTTTCCAATTCAATCCTTGCCTCATCAAGTTCTTCCTTGATTTGTCTGGCTTTGGACAATTTGTCTCTTTCGAGTTGCCAATTTGAAGTTAGAACAGAAGATTTTTCAATCAATTCAATTAATTCCTGCTGGATAACCGCCAACCTTTCCTTCGAACTGTTGTCTTCTTCCTTTTTCAAGGCTTCAACCTCAATCTGTTTCTGAAGTATTTCCCGATCCAGACTATCCAACTCCTCGGGTTTTGAATCGATCTCCATCCGCATCCTGCTAGCCGCCTCATCAATCAGGTCAATCGCCTTGTCGGGAAGATTCCTGTCTGTAATGTATCTGTTGGATAGAACTGCGGCAGAAACGAGAGCACTGTCTGAAATACCAACCCCATGATGAAGCTCATACTTTTCCTTGATACCCCTCAAAATTGAAATCGTATCTTCGACTGTGGGTTCCTTGATGAATACAGTCTGGAATCGTCGGGTTAGGGCTGCATCCTTTTCAACATGCTTTCTGAATTCGTCCAGCGTGGTTGCTCCTACACAATGCAATTCACCTCTTGCCAGTGCCGGTTTCATCAAATTTGAAGCATCAACCGATCCCTCGGCCTTGCCGGCACCAACCAGAGTATGCAATTCATCGACAAAAAGAATGATTTCGGATGCGGCATCGGTTATTTCCTTGAGAACCGCTTTCATTCTTTCTTCAAATTCACCCCGGACGCCAGTACCCGCAACAAGTGATCCAATATCAAGTGAAAGCAAACGCTTGTTGCGCAGGCTTTCCGGAACATCACCCTTGATGATTCTAAGAGCCAGACCTTCAATGATGGCCGTTTTACCTACGCCGGGATTTCCTATGAGTACAGGATTGTTTTTCGTCCTTCTGCTCAGAACCTGCATGGTTCGACGAATTTCTTCATCCCTTCCGATAATTGGATCGATCTTTCCCTGTCTTGCCCTCTCGGTTAAATCCTGGCAATATTTTTCAAGTGCTTCAAAATTTCTTTCACCCGTAGGACTATCCACACTTCTGCCTTTTCGTATTTTTTCTATTTCAAGCTTGAGCGCTTCAGAATGGACCCCTGCCTTTTTCAATAATCTGCTTGCCGAAGATGGTTCGCTGGCAAGGGCCAGGAACAAAATATCCAACGCTATATACTTGTCCCCAAACTGACCGGCAAGTTTCTCAGCCCTTGCCAAGATTTTTGAACCTTCCGTTCCAAGATTGGGACCCACACCCGTAACCTTCGGTATTGATTCCTTTTCTCGGTTAATGTTGTGCTTTAGAGATTCCAAATCTCCTCCAACCTTCTGAATGAGATTCATTGCCAATCCTTGCGATTCATTGATGGTTCCTTCCAGCAAATGCACGGAATCAACGAACTGGTGATTAGAACCGTTGGCAATCTGTATGGCATTCTGAAGTGCAGTGTAGGTTCCCTGGCTGAAATTTTGTCCATCCATTGGTGGTTCCTCCTGGCTAATTCACTGATAATCTTTTGGGGTGGGGGTCAAAGTTTAAATAAAAATGTTGGAGGAGGAATTGATTTTTCAAGACCTTTCTGGCTATGAGCAGTTCCAAATTTCGTAAAGGTCAGCTGGTTTTGGGACCTGCAATTATGCAACGAAATATGGCCAAATACATGAACTCATTCTTGCTGTAATCGTCATTCGCAAAAAAATTGTTGATAGGTCAATATTGTTGCTTAATTGCGTTTACGTTCGACTGTTTCAGGACGATGGGGTAGGTTCAGTTGAGTTACTCTTTTTTCTCTTTTGGCCACAATTTTTCCATTCGAGACTACCATCAGCCGATCTGCCCGGAGTCGAATTGCTTCAACTGGGTCAGCAGCATCCAGTATGACAAAACTGGCCTTGTTACCTGGCAACAATCCATAATTCTCCAGTTCCATGATTTTAGCGTTTCAGTCGTGATCATTTCATAACATTTAAACATGTCTGCCTGGCTTGTCATTTGAGCGACATGAATACCCATGAAAGCAACATCTAGCATATCGGCCGTACCGAGTGAGTACCAAGGATCAAGTACACAATCCTGTCCCCAACCAACCCTGATACCATAATCCAGCATTTCTGGTACACGGGTCAATCCCCTTCTTTTGGGGTAATTATCGTGCCGTCCTTGAATGACAATGTTGATAAGGGGATTTGAAATCACTGAAACTTCAGCCTCGGCAATCAGGGGAAGCAATTTGGAGACATAATAGTTGTCCATGGAGTGCATTGAGGTCAGGTGTGACCCTGTAACACGCCCCTCAAGTCCCAGATTTATCGTTTCAAATGCAAGTTGTTCGATATGTCTGGAATTAGGATCATCAGTCTCATCACAATGCATATCAACTGGCAATCCCCGTTCAGCAGCGATTCTACAAAGTTCCGTTACCGATCGAAGACCCTCTTCCATGGTACGCTCAAAATGAGGAATTCCACCAACGACATCAACACCCAAATCCAAGGCTCTGAGAGTATTTTTCCTAGCGTTTCTTGATCGATAAAAACCGTCCTGTGGAAAGGCAACAAGTTGTAAATCGAGATATGGCGATATTTCCTTTTGAACTTCCTTCAAGGCTTCTACTGCCAGCAAACGGTCATCACAGACATCAACATGGGTTCGAATGGCCAACAACCCCATGGAAACAGCCCAGTCACAATATTGCAAGGCTCTCTGCTTGACTGCTTCGGGAGTCAGTATTTCCTTCAATTCCCCCCAAAGTTCGATCCCCTCCAGTAGTGTGCCCGATTGGTTGATACGAGGAATACCCTGGGACAATGTTGCATCCATATGAAAATGTGGATCGACAAAGGGTGGGGAAAGCAGACACCCCTCAAAGGAAAATGTCTGTGCTGCTTCGGCTTTCATATTCGGTTCAATGGCAACGATTCTTGATCCTGAAATGGCTATATCAGTAGTTGCCCCAGAGGGAAGTGTGACTCCCTTTATGAGTAAATCTAAATTCATCATTCACCTTTCTGAAAAATTGGCCTCTCCTGAAAATAACCAACCTGCATTGAGCTAACAATCAAAATTATTTCATATGTTTATATCAGAAGAAAAATGATCAAATATCTTTCCATTTCAAATCAAATGTCACCAATAATTGGTAAATTTGAAGGGACGCAAATTTAAATATTTGAATCATTGCAGTAGTGAAAGAAAATTGCTAAAAATGGCAGGATTTATTGATGGATGTGTGTCCTATAGCCCCATTCCATGGTGAATTTCAAGCGATGAATATCCATCTTGGCTTGAGAGAAGGGCAGCCTAATGGTTTTATGCTGTCAGGAAAAAATTCATCGAGTCTAAGCTTGATAATATACTGATGTATTTTTTTGCGAAGTGGTGTTTAGCGAAAATATATAATGATTGGAAAAATGCCTAATCAACCTGAAAGTTCAATCGACAAAATTTCAAGGATTGGTCCGGTTGAAAATGAGTTTACCAATGTTTCCCTACCTTTGGATGGGATGTCTTACCTGAGAGGACCAAATTTTCCTTCATTGGTTGACAGGACTATCCCGGAGCAATTGAAAAAAACGGTATCAAAGTTTGGAGACAGGGAAGCTTTGGTATTCTGCGACAAGGGAATCAGGCTAAGTTATGATGAGTTTCATGATGCTGTAAAAAAACTCGCAGCCGGAATGTTGGCACTGGGTTTATCAAAGGGTGATCGAGTGGGAATTTGGTCTCCCAATCGGCTTGAATGGGTTCTTACCCAATTCGCAACTTCTTGCGTTGGTTTGATTCTCGTTAATATCAATCCTGCTTACCGATTGTCAGAACTCGAATATGTTTTGAATAAGGTAGGTTGCAAAGCCCTTATTTCTGCAAAGTCATTCAAGACATCAGATTATGTTGGAATGATACGAAAACTGGCTCCTGAATTGGAATCCTGCAGACCAGGCCAGCTTCAGGCCAGCAAACTACCACATCTTCAAAGTATTGTTGTAATGGACGATGTTCAGGGGCCTGGAATGTTTTCATTCACGGATTTGATGCAACTGGGAGGGCCTGATCAAGAGATTAAGATAAAAGCAATTAATAAAACGCTTTGTCCAGATGAGGCGATCAACATTCAATTTACTTCCGGTACAACCGGTTTACCCAAAGGTGCAACTCTTTCACACAAAAATATCGTCAATAATGCTCGTTTTGTGGTGAACCGAATTAAGCTGCAAGAAGTTGATCGCCTTGCCATCCCCGTTCCGCTATACCACTGCTTTGGAATGGTAATGGGCGTATTGGGAGCAATAAGTTGCGGTGCTACAATGATATTTCCAGGTGAGTCATTCAATGCTTCAAATACACTTAATGCTCTTTCGGATGAGCGTTGTACAGCGGTTTACGGAGTTCCCACCATGTTTCTTGCGATGTTGGAAGATCTGGAAAATTCTCCTCGCGATGTTTCATGTTTACGAACTGGTATAATGGCAGGGGCTCCTTGTCCAATAGAAATCATGAAAAGGGTCAACAATGAATTGAACCTTAATGAGATCACGATTTGTTACGGTATGACTGAAACATCACCCGTGTCCTTTCAAAGCTTTGTGGATGATCCAATTGACAAAAGGTGTGAAACAGTTGGAAGGGTTCATCCGCATTTGGAGGTAAAGATCATCGACCTCCAAGGTGAAGTCGTTCCTGTTGGTGTTAAAGGTGAACTCTGTACCAAGGGGTACTCGGTAATGAAAGGATACTGGGAAGACGAGGAAAAAACTGATGAAAGTATAATCAATGGGTGGATGCACTCAGGTGATTTGGCAATAATTGATGACGAGGGGTTTTGTAACATAGTAGGACGTGTCAAGGATATGATCATTCGTGGGGGTGAAAATGTATACCCACGTGAAATTGAGGAATACCTAATCCGTCACCCGAAGGTCAATGACGTTCAGGTTTTTGGTATCCCAGATGAAAAACTAGGGGAATCAGTATGTGCTTGGATCATTACCAAACCAGGAATGAAACTCAATGAGTCAGAACTTAAGGAATATTGTGGTGATAATGTTGCTTACTTCAAGATTCCATCGTATTTCAGATTTGTTGAGGAGTTTCCAATGACTGTCACTGGTAAGCCACAAAAGTTTCTCATGCGTGAAAAAATGGTGGAGATGTTGGAAGATGGATAACCGTTTGATTTTGGCACTTGATTATACTTATCCCGATGAGGCCAGAAAAATGGTGGAAAAATTGGGCCCTGCTATCAAGTTCTATAAAGTTGGGCAAATAATGCTTGCCAATGGAGGATTGGAGTTTTGCAAGGAGCTGAAGGAGCAATACGGTAAAAGGGTTTTCCTTGATTTGAAACTCTTCGATATAGGAAATACTGTTGAAAAGGCTGTTATGGCCTTGTCGGCATTCCAGTTTGATTTTCTAACGGTTCATGGGGATCCCTATGTTGTTGAAGCTGCTGTCAGGGGGCGAGGAGAATCTTCCACCAAAATACTGGCTATAACCATACTAACCTCGCTTGATCGTGAAGATCTTGATGGTGCCTTGTATCAAAATGGTGACCTTGACACCTTGGTGGGTAGAAGAGCAGAAATTGCCTTTGAGGCCGGTGCAGACGGAGTCATATCCTCGCCTCGGGAAGTAGGGTTAATTCGAGGTCTGAAATACGGTAAATCTAAACTGATCGTCACCCCTGGCATCAGACCGACCAATTCTGAAAAGGATGATCAGAAAAGAACCCTGTGCCCACGTGAGGCAATCCTTAATGGATCAGATTATCTGGTTGTCGGGAGGGCCATTACCCAATCTCCTGATCCCATGGCCGTTATAGAGAATATAGTCGAAACTCTTCCCCCCTGATTGCATGGTTGATATGTGAACATGAGATCATTGTGCCGAAATTGTGAGCTGATGTTCGAAGGGGAAGGAGTTTGTCCTGAATGTCGATCACCTAGAATTGTTTCACACCCTGAATTGTCATTGTTGAACATAGCGCATATTGATTGTGACGCCTTCTTTGCTTCCGTTGAAAAAAGGGACAACCCCGATCTGATCAACAAACCAGTCATCATTGGTGGAGGAAACAGGGGTGTTGTCTCAACAGCTTGCTATATTGCCAGAATCAAGGGGGTTCACTCTGCAATGCCAATGTATCAAGCGATGCAGTTATGTCCTGAAGCGGTAATCGTTAGACCCAGAATGGGATCTTATACGGCTGTTTCTAAGGAAATTGTCAAGCTCATGAAGGAATTGACACCTCGGGTTGAAACAATTTCCGTTGATGAAGCGTTTCTGGATTTCTCCGGAACCACATTGCTTCATAAAACCTCCCCAGCCCAACTAGTAGTGAAACTGGTCAACCGGATTGAACGAGAAGTTGGGATTACTTGCTCGGTTGGACTTTCCATTAACAAGTTTCTGGCCAAAATTGCCTCGGATCTGGAAAAGCCAAAGGGGTTCTCGCTTATTGGTCCGGGTGATATTAACAAGGTATTGGGGAACAAACCCCTCACTTTAATTCCTGGTGTCGGGAAGGCATTTCAAAAAAAACTTGAAAAGGAAGGGTTGTTTACTTTTTTTGACTTGCAAAAAGTTCCCAAGGAAGAACTTGAGGAAAAATTTGGCAAATATGGCAATCGATTATGGCACCTGTCCAGAGGTGAGGATAATAGAATCACAAAGGCCACAAGACCCATCAAGAGTATTTCCAATGAGACCACTTTCAGTACCGACATTTCGGATTATAAAAAACTTGAGGGATATGCCTGGCGATTGACGGAAAAGGTTACAGACCGGGCCAAGGAAAAAGGATTGGTGGGCAACACCGTCACCTTGAAATTGAAACAGCACAATCACAAGGTCCGTACCAGACAGGAACTTCTCAAAATCCCCACAAATCTGGCAAGCCAGATATTCCCCGTTGCACGTTCATTGCTGAAACCCATGGTGAAAGGCTTTGCTCCCTTCCGGTTATTGGGGATTGGATTGAGTGGTCTGGAAAACGAATCCCGACAAATCAATCAATCCTTTGAACTGAATCCCGAATTGGCCTCACAAAAGCGTGTCGAAAATGTTTCCGATGAATTGCGAAGAAAATTCGGCCCTAATGCCCTAAGAAAAGGGATAGCCCTAAATTGAAAGTTATTTGATACACCTATTTCTACTCCAACAAAGGTAAACACACTGTACAATTTGGGGATTTCAACCTTAATATGGGATCTTAAAATTCATTCGTTATCAATTGACAATCAAGAACTCTTTTCTTGTAAATTTCAAGGCAATTGTAAGGGGTCAATCAAACGATCCTCTGCCCATCCTGGTTGAAAACATGAACATGTTCTGGTGAGTATGAAAAGGTAACCGTATCTCCTTCAACACTGGAAACAGGATCAATTTGTCGGAAGCGAAGACCATCCAAAGTTGGGGTGGAAATGGTCACAATCGTGTCTGTACCTGTGAATTCACATGCTGTAACCTTACCGGAGATATTATTTGATCCTGCTTCAGGTTTGGCATCAGTGGGACGAAGCCCAACTATTACAGGTGTGTCTTTCAAATTGGACTTACAATTTGTTTCCAAGCTAAACTCACCAACCTGTACTGAATTATTATCAAGTGATTTCCCGGGAACAAGATTCATTCTTGGGTGCCCCACGAAACCAGCAACAAATGTGTTAATCGGTGAATTGAATACTTCAATAGGGGTACCAACTTGCTGAACACTGCCTTTATTCAAGACAACAATCCTATCAGCCATTGTCATCGCCTCATGCTGATCATGAGTGACATAAATCGTCGCTTTGCCTATTCTTTGATGGAGTTCCATTAAATGATAGCGCATGCTATCACGTAATTGTGCATCAAGGTTTGACAGTGGTTCATCCATAACAAATACCTCTGGGTCCCGTACCAAAGCACGAGCAAGTGCAGCTCTTTGACGTTGACCACCTGAAAGAGCCGCTGGTCTTTTTTCAAGTTGATCAGTGATTTCGACCAGCTTTGCCACTTGCATGGTTTTCTCAGCTATCACAACCCTATTCCTCGTCCCTCCTCGTGATTTTAATGGATAAGCTATATTCTGGGCCACAGTCATATGAGGATAAAGTGCATAGTTCTGGAAGACCATGGCTACGTTACGATCCCTTGGAAGCAAGTAATTCACAAGGGTACCATTGACGAAAATCTCACCTGAGGTTGGATCCTCTATTCCTGCCAATAATTTGAGAATGGTGCTCTTGCCACATCCTGACGGCCCAAGTAAAACCAAAAACTCTCGCTGAGTCATGGTCAAGTCAAAGTTATTAATGGCCACAAAATCGCCATATACCTTGCTTACTGAATGAAACTCTATTGCCGCATCTACCATGATCAACCTTTTAGTGCACTGGACAGACTTTGAGCCAGAAAGAATCTTTGCAACGCTAGAAACAATAGGGTGATCGGTATGGTCGCAAGTAAAGATGCTGCAGAAATTAATCCCCAGTCAATAACGAAATTCGATTTCAAACTGGAAATTCCCACGGTAAGTACCTGCTTTGACTCTGTTTGGATTGCCACCAGTGGCCAAAGGAAATTTGTATATTGCAACATAAATGTAAATATTGCATGTACAACAAGACCAGAACTTATCAACGGCAAAATCATGTGTGTAAAAATCCTCAATTCACTTGAACCATCCAATCTCGCTGAATGAATAAGGTCATCTGGTAGGGATACAATAAAACTACGTAACAGAAAGATGCCAAGTGGGTTTGCCAATGCAGGTAATATGAGTGCCCAGTAGGTATTCAACAGCCCCATATCACGAATGATGAAAAATAAAGGTATGATTAGTGCTGCAACCGGTATGGCTACTGCCATCAGCAGGGTTGAAGTAATCAACCTTTTTCCTGCAAATTCCAATTTGGCAAGAGAATAAGCTGCCATTGCATCGATAATCAGCTTAAGAATTGTAATTGTCAGGCCAATTGCAAATGTGTTCAAGGTCCAATTCAGAAAAGAAGTTTCATTGAATAATTTTGCATAATTTCCCCAGAATATTTGATCTGGAATCCAATCGGGTGGATAGCTAAATAGTGAGCGTGTATCTTTAATCGAGGTAGACAAAATATACAAAAAAGGAACGATCGACACGACAGATGCAATCAGCAAAACACCATACGAAACCGTGACCATCGGAACCGTAGGTTGTAATGAAACAGCATTTCTTTTTTTCCTGATTAGGCTTCGCATCAGCTTCTGTCCTGGAATGCGTAAGATTGCAAAGCTGTCAGAATAAGAACTACCACTACCAGTACAAACGAAAGGGTAGCACCATAGCCAGGTTCATTGAATGTAAACAAGCTACGGTAAATGTACCATGTTGTTGAAGCTGTTGAATGAAACGGACCGCCATCTGTTAGGATAAATATTGAATCAAACACTTGCAGATTTACTATCGTTGCAAATATCACTGAAAAGAAGAATGTTGGCTTGAGTAAAGGCAATGTTAACTGGAAAAAACGCCGGAATGGTCCGGCACCATCAAGTTCAGCCGCATGATACAGATCACGGGGAAGATTCTGTATGCCAGCCAAAAACAATAACGCCCAGAACCCCATACCCTTCCAAACCTCTACCATCGCAATAGTTGGCATGGCAAGAACCTCATTACCAAGAAAATTCACTGGTTCACCGGTAATCGCTCGCATAATGATATTTAGAACACCAAAATCCTGGTGTAATACGAATGTGAACATGAGAGCAGCAATTAAAATTGGTTGTAAGGTGGGGTAGTAAATGATTGTCTTGAACGCTGTTTGACCGAATCTTATCGAATTCAAAGTGAGTGCAATCAACATCGCAACTACAAAAACAACTGGAATAGCAATTAAGCAGTAACGTATTGTGTTCCAGATTGTCTTTAGGACAAGTGGGTCAGCAAATGTTTTTTCCCAATTGTCTGTTCCAACGAATACAGCTGGTGACATTATGCCACCAGTTTGGAATGTTTGGGTAAATAGTATTAATCCGGGCCAAATTAAAAACACCCCGAAAAATATCAGTGCTGGTGCAAGAAAAATATAGGCCGTTAAATTTTGGCGGAGTTTATATCTTCGGCGTAAATGCCTATGGTTAATGTTGTTGACTATTTTTCTTCCACAATATTGTAGGGTCCCATAACTGGGACCCCAAAATTAAAATTATTAACCAATAATATCATCGGTTATGGCGCACATTTGCTTGATGGCTTCTTCACCAGTCATTTCACCACGGTAGGCCTGCTCGGCAACTGGCCAAATCGATTGAAGTATTTTCAAAATTTGTGGATGGGGTTGAATGCCTTGAACGCGTGGAACAAATTCTTGTTGAACTTTCTGCATTGCGGGATTGTCGGCAAACATACCCGGAATGATATCCTCGCGAACAACCTGTAAATTTACCTGCTCAGCAAATCGACCAACCTGGGGACCAGATGCCCAGTGTTTAATGAATTCCCACGCAGCATCCTTGTTGGGGCTGGCATTGGCTATACTTAATATGCCGAAATTACCCATGACCGTTTGTCCTTTTTCTCCAGGAGGTGCATAAGCGACATCCCAATCGAAATCAGGTGGATTTGCATTCAATGCGCCTATCTGGGGTGTCTCTCCATGATAAATCGCAATCTTACCTCCCTTGAAGAGATCGAATTGTTCTTGTGTGGACATAGCACCGATCGGCGGGGTTACCCCTGCGGCATGTATATCAATCAAGAACTGGGTTGCCGCCTCTGCACCCCACAGACCACAACCAGACCAATCGTCATTCAACAAATCAGCACCTGCGTTATGGACATAAGGCAACCAGTCCCAAAACGCAAAGTCGCCTGTTCTGCTCCGTACTGAAAAACCATAAACTCCATCACCTGTTGTCATTTTAGCTGCATCCATCATGTCTGCATAGGAATTATTCCAAGTATCCAATACTCCAGCTTCAGATAAAAGATCTTTGTTTATAAATATGTTATATACTGCCCCAAGAACTGGAACACCCCATGTACCAGCATCTGATTTAGCCAAGTTCCAAGCAAATTCTGGAATTTGATCTCTTTCATTACCCCACTCATCAGAATTAACCAGATCTGACATGTCAAAAAGTGCACCTTGCAGAGCATAATTCGGATAAATCAAATCGACTAGATAAAGTACATCTGCAGGGTTTCCGCTTGCAAAGCCTGCAGTAAGTTCCGCATTCATATTGGCCCAGTCATATGTGGTGAATGTAACATTAACATTTGGTTCAACGGCATTGAAATCCTCAATTATCATTGCCTCAAACTTGGCCTCATCGGCGGAATGCGGACCTTTGATCATGGTGATATCACCAGATAAATGCCCACCAGCAATGACCGTTGAAGTCCATACCCCTATTCCGAAAACTGTAATTGCACCCAAAACCACTTTGCCAAGCATTGAATAATAAGTTTTGATATTCATCGTTGCCTCCTAAATTCTCAAAGATGTTTGTATCAAGTCAATTTGTAATTTTATTTCAATATATTTCATAAATCAACTAAAATATGTAATTAAATTACATTTATGGTTTGGATGTTTAAGACTACCGCCAATCCAATCCGATCAAGCTGATAGCAATATCCCTAATATCTTTTGAACAAATACCGATACTCTTCTGGATTATTGGTTTGGAGTTGATGATGGGTAAATTACAATATACTGTAG
>WTGT01000076.1 GCA_011523445.1 Paracoccaceae bacterium | reverse complement strand
TCTCCAACCTCAGGCGAGAATACAATTTCACCCTTACGTTCGAACATGAAACTGACCGCACCGGTTTCTGCCAAATTGCCCCCCAGTTTTCCGAAAGTGGACCTGACAAATGAAGCGGTTCGATTCCTGTTATCGGTAAGTGCCTCTACGATTACAGCAACTCCAGCAGGACCGTAACCTTCATATCTTACCTCTTCCAATGCGTCTGAATCGCCACCTGTCGCCTTGGTTATTGCTCTTTCAATCACATCCTTGGGAACTGAATTGCTTTTCGCTTCCTTTACGGCCAAGCGAAGCCTGGGATTTTTATCCGGGTCCGGGTCACCCATTTTTGCAGCTACCGTAATTTCTCTCGACAACTTTGAAAAAAGCTTCGACCGTGTGGCGTCCTGTCTTCCCTTACGGTGTTGAATGTTAGCCCATTTTGAATGACCTGCCATTTTATTTCTCCAAATACTGGTTTAGATTATCTATTTCATCTAAATTATTCGAACCAATCATTAATTTAAATGGGATTGTATTGATCTAATCAAGTGTAATTGGATGCGAATTTACTCTTTGATTATGAATACCATCAAGTAAAATTGAAACAAGCCAAAGCAAATACCATGTGGGTAACTAAGTACAAAGACTCAGACCAGCCTAATTTCTTATCAAATGCATGAAGGTCTTCTTCAATAATACTATGGTTTAAGGTTAAATGAAAAACTCCAGAACAGTCATCAAGGTTGGTGGTGTTGATTCCTTTGATTTCCTTCAGGGTCTAGTTACAAATGATGTAAGCAAGGCAGATAATGCACTTGTTTATGCTGCCTTGTTGACACCCCAGGGCAAATACCTCGCTGATTTCTTTATCTTCCAGTCCGAGAATTTCTGGTTTCTGGATGTTAATTCATTATTGGCGGATGAACTCGTTAAGCAATTGTCATTCTACCGGTTGCGTTCAAAGGTAACGATCGAGAAGACGGATCTGGAGGTTGTTCAGGGATTGGGAGAGGCGGTAGAAGGGGCATATTCGGACCCTAGGCATCTTTCATTGGGATGGAGAAAGTATTCCGAAAATTCAATAAATACCCCAGCGGTTGATTGGGATCAAATCAGGGTAAAATTCTGTATTCCCGAAACCTTGATCGAATTAATTCCGGAAAAGACATTTATCCTGGAGGCAGGATTTGAAAGATTGAATGGCGTGGATTTCAGGAAGGGATGTTATGTTGGGCAGGAAGTGACCTCAAGAATGAAGCACAAAACACAACTACAGAAAGGATTGGTCCGAGTAAAGGTGGATGGTTCAACCCCTGTTGGTACCGAAATCAGATCGGAAAAAGGACCAGTGGGGTATCTCTATACCCAATGTAGTGGTTTCGCCCTGGCACAAATAAGGTTTCGACAAGTACAAAATGCTCCATTAACAGCAGGAGATGCCCTGGTGCAACTGGACTCGGACTTTGAACAATTTACTCGAAATGGTTGAGAACAAGATCCCTGAAACTTTCAAAACCCTTGAATCCCGAACCCAATAGCCCTTCGGTTCCATTCAACGGATAGGTTAAACCACCTGACTCAATCAACAGGAGTTTGGCCGGGGAAATATCAATCGGATCAACTATCGGTGCGATTATACCGTCGATTTTACCTGACGCCAGATTTATCAAATCAAGAGAAGGGTTACCTGTTGATTTAATCTGTTTGAAGGACCTTAATAGATGTTCAAGATTGCCTGGGGTGGTTTTGTCAGTCTCAAATCTGAAATCCAGGGCAACAACAAAATCTTCAACTTTTTGGATGGGAGCAACTCGAAGCTTCATATGCCTTGAATAAGCACCATCTCCCTTGATGACCTTGTATAATTCGTTTGTACAGGGATAGTAAATTACACTATTTATCGTTTCACCCTTGTGTTCCAAACCAAGTGAAACTACCCAGTTGGGGTTACCCCTCGAAAAATTTTCCAACCCTGAAACCGGACTTATCAACCACTTTCTTGTTTCGTCTTTCCCGGCAATATTACCCGATAAAGTGCTGTGATGGCCGTAATTGGGCCTTGCCTCCGTCAGTTCGTAAATCAATCTGTGATTGGCCCTGATCAAAGCCTTGCGAGTTAATTTGCCAGCTCCTTCCAATGAGGCCTGCAATCTTTGAATCTCTTCAAAGTCTCTATGAAGTACATCACCTGCTGAAAGTACAGCCTTGGTCATTATATTAAGGTTGGCGGAATGATTTGACATTGGCAAGAAGCCTTATAATTCAAAATAAAATTCAAAAACTTGAAGTGGGTAAAGTTGTAATACCAAGATGAGAAAATATTGGTTGTTCATGTTTTGTAAAACTGATGAACATATAATGTAATGGGGAAAACCATGGAACAAGGGGCTAGTTCAGTTTATTCACACAACAAGGAAGTTCCTGAGATGACAGGATTGGAAATAATTCAGGGTATGCAGAAAGGGCAATTTCCCCCACCTCCCATTGCAGAGCTGTTGAATTTTTCCCTGCAAAATGTCACCAAGGGCAAGGTGGTATTCAAGGGAACCCCCACATGGAAGTGCACAAATCCGATGGGAACAGTCCACGGTGGTTGGTATGGGACAATTCTTGACAGTACCATGGCATGCTCGGTAATCACGGAGCTGCCACCCGGCAAACAATTTACGACGCTTGAATTCAAAGTGAATCTGATACGCCCGATTCCCCTGGATTTCGAGGTATTTTCTGAAGGAAAAGTGATTCATCTTGGTAAAACAACCGCCGTGGCCGAAGCCGACATTCATGATTCTGAAGGCAAGGTCTATGCGTTGGGTACTTCAACTGGGGTTATATTCTCACCCAAGATATGAAACAGAACCCCAAAACTACAACTTATATCCGTTCCGAAAACTCGAATGTTTCTGTATTGACCGCAATTTCGGTACCTTCTGATACGTAGGGTGGAATCATTATCTTCATTCCATTATCCAAGGTAGCTGGTTTGTAACTGTTGGCCACTGTTTGGCCTGAAATTACCGGCTCGGTTTCAACAACTGTACAGTTAACTTTTTGTGGAAGGGTTATCCCCAGAATTTCTTCCTCGAAGAATTCTGCTGTCACCATCATGCCTTCCCGCAAAAATGACAGTTTATCCCCAAGAAGTGAACTTTTTGCGTAGGTTTGTTCGTATGTTTCCATATCCATAAGAATCAGTGATTCTCCCTCCGAATAAAGATATTGTTGATCCTTTTGCTCAAGTCTTACCTTCTCTACCTTGTCGGCTGAACGAAACCTTTCATTCAATTTTGATCCATTTCTGAGGTTTCGCAGTTCAACCTGAGCAAAAGCCCCACCCTTGCCAGGTTTGACATGTTCAATCTTTACTGCCGACCAAAGCCCACCCTTGTGCTCAAGAATGTTACCTGGCCTGATTTCGTTTCCATTGATTTTAGGCATTAAAAATCTCGTAATTTTGTTGCAAATTAATATTGTATCTGGTATACCAGAGCGTTAGATTAGTTTCAATTATTCATGGAAACATAAACTCGGGATTAATTGACTGAATAACCAAAACCGGGTTTGAAGTGTCCTGAAAGACAATAATGATAATTAGGGGGGAATATATCAATGGCAAATTA
>WTGT01000238.1 GCA_011523445.1 Paracoccaceae bacterium | reverse complement strand
GTTCAATACCATATCCGGATTGAAATTCCCCACCAGGGGTAATGTTCTCATAGATGGAATTGATGTTTCAAATTTACCCCTTTATCTTAGGGCGCAACAAGGTTTGGGATTGTTACCTCAGGAATCTTCGATTTTTCAGGGATTGACGGTTGAGCAAAACATCATGGCAGCCCTTGAGGTCAAATACAAAGACAAATCAAGGTGCCGGCAATATCTGGAAAACCTTCTGACAACGTTTGCCATCGAGGAGATACGTACATCCAAGGGCTCGAATTTGTCAGGGGGACAGAGAAGGAGGGTTGAATTTGCCAGATGTTTTGCCTGCAATCCTAGATACATCCTACTGGATGAACCCTTTGCTGGCCTTGACCCGATCATCATAAAGGAAATAACCAAGAATATTCGCACTCTCGTGGAATTCGGAGTGGGAATCATGATCATAGATCATAATATCCTGGCAACCTTGGCAGTGGTTGACCATGTATATATCCTTCTGGACGGGAAAATAATTACTCATGGTACTCCTGATGAAGTTAGTTCCAATCAGGTTGTCAGGGAACATTATCTCGGTACAGACTTCAAATTGGACTACCAAATCCAGTATCAGGGATATCGGGGAACCTAATACCATTTTTCAAAAGTTTTCACCTACGGACCAATACAAATCATACAGTTTGAAGATGGAGATGCCTATATGGTCCACTCGAACAATACCACTAGGAGGTAAAAATGAAACGGGGTCATAATCGCTGTCCAACCCACCCTGGTGCACTTCTTCGTGAAGATGTATTACCGAAATCAAAGGCCGAAATAGCTTGCCTGCTCGGTATTTCCCGACAGCATTTACATGCCATTCTGGGAGAACAAAAGCTGTTCAGTCCTGAGGTAGCTGTTCGTCTCGGCAAGCTTTTCGGGAAAGGTTACAAAATTATCTAAAATCATTTTAAATTTGATTTGAAATTCGCTAGAATGATTGAACATCAATATGAATAACTTCCGTACAAATCCATGGTATTAATGATTGGGGTAATCCTGATAGGGAAATCCTTTCATTCTCCGACTTGTACCTGAATGAATGGGGAGTTGTTTGGTTCTTTGTTCGAGTAGGAAAAATTATGCAAATATTGATTAGCGGACGTCACCTTGATGTTGGTGATGCCTTAACCGAATATGTCAACGAGTATATCAACAATGCAGAAGCCAAATATGCAGAACGCCCAACGGAAGCAAAGGTTACTTTCACCAGAAATGGAAATAATTACGAATGTGAAGTAAATATGCATTTGTCCACTGGCGTATCGACCCTGGCAAGAGCTGAATCGCATGATATTTATGCTTCATTCAATAAATCCTATGCGAAAATGGAAAAGCAGCTGCGAAGGTACAAGAGAAAATTGAAAGACCATCACTAAACAATAATTTGTGGTTGTTATTGGGATGGAATTGCAATATATCCTTCACGCCTGTATCACTAAAAATTGGATGAGCTGAAGCACGGCCCCTTCCAAAAGGCTACATATTTTTCGCTTGATCAATAATAGGTGCGACATACTTTAATGTCGCGTTGAACGTTTGGGGATTTTTTTCAAAAGTTGGAAAAAGTGACGAGATGGTAAATGGAAATTAAGGAGTTTCTTTCACCTGAAGCAGTGGTATTTATACCGAAGGAAAACACACCTTCGAAAAAGGATTTGCTTCGTTTGGTGGCCGAAATTGCCAGTAATGTTTATGGTTTGGAACTGGAAAGCTCCTGTGCAGCCCTTGAAGCACGGGAAATGGCATCCTCTACCGGCATGGGACAGGGCATAGCATTGCCACATGCAAGATCTGATGATTATGAACAAATCGTGGGAATATTTATCAGGCTTGAATCCCCGATCGAATTTGATTCCATTGATCGCAAGCCGGTTGATCTTGTGTTTGGAATGTTTGCCCCCAACAATTCCAGCATAGAGTATTTGAAATCATTGAGTGGGGTTGCCAGAAAACTCAGGGAGGAGGAAACTCAACAGTTTCTGCGTTCAACTAACGAACCAAAGGAAATACTGTCAATTCTAACTTAGCTTTCCAGGTATTTCCATAATACCCTATTCAACGAATATGATATCCAAAAATGTTTTTTTGAACCTTATTGAATTGATTCGATCGGTTCTCTTTTCATTTTTTTCTTTGCCATGAATTTGGCAATTCTTACAATCATATTTGGTATAAAATCACGGTGATGTAACAAGTTTCCCCGACAATGTGAAAAAGGTCAGATTTTCGATTTTCCCATGATATCAACGGTATAGAGTTCCTTGATTATTTTTTCTATTACGTTTGATTGCCCATCTTGTTGACAACCTTCACCCTGAGGACACTCGGTGGAATGGCTCAGGTTCAGAATTTTATTCCTTGCTGTACCAGCAGGAAATCTTCGACTCAATTTTTTTCTTCCATCAGTAATCCCAAATGCTTTATAGGCATTTTCACGTAACATCACATCTTCGGCAGTGGTCGAAAACTCCCACAATTCACCAGGGCACAGTTTCAGGATCAATTTTTGTATGATGGTACCCTCCTTCGTGCGGAATATTCCCAGTAATGGAGAACCATCCTTTGTTGGACCGGTCAATTCCCTGGTCATGATTTCTTCGGTATCTCTAGATAATGGAAACCACTCCTTCAAGTTCCTTACCTCATTGGGCAATTGATTGCCAAAAACCAAAATCGTCGAGGCAAGGTTCAAAATTTCCCCATCGAAATCATTCACGAATTGAGACGCCAGGGTAATCCGGTAATTGCGCTTTCTCCCTTCCCGTGCATCCCTGATCAACTGGTTGTTGATTTCCCTGACACCGCTTGCCCGATGGTATTCATCAATACACAAGACCTTGGGTTGTCCCCGATCCGATTGGGCCCTTTGCAAATGATATCCTTTATATGCTTCCGGAACATCCTCCCTTTCAACCATTGAAAGTACCTCTTTCTCATCCACCTCCCAATTACCTATGGCCACATGACGTGCCAGCATGTACATCAGGGAAGAACTTCGTTGCGAATCGAAACCCTTAATCTTGTCAAGCACTTCACCAACATCCATGCTCATCACCCTTGCCTCACCTACATCGAATTTGGTGGTGTTGCCAATGATGGGAAAATCTCTCACAGCCTCTGAAAACCTGATTTGCAGATAGGAAATCAAATCTCCCATTGCCTTATCATTACTATCATCCTGACCTCCAGTACTTGCAGTAAAATTGGGAGAAAAAAGAACTTGTATCAGGTCCGTCAGAATTGGAACGGCCTTGGTTTGGGCAAGGCTGGCTTCCCGTGGACACCCATGTGCAAAAAGCCAGTCGGTTACTTCCCACCATGAGGTATGCTCACTAAAGTCAAAGCGGGTTTGATCCAAAAGACAATCAATATTCTCCTCTTCCCCGCGATAATATCTCTTGGGAGACCCCCAATCTGCAAATCGTTCATAGGTCTTTTCAATTAATATCCCCAGGACACCTGCCAAATCTATGGCGGTATCGAATGATGTTTCCTTGACAAGGATGGATAGGAAATTGATCAGAAAATTCCGGTGGCTGCCAAGTGGCTTGCGAAACCCCAG
Source organism: Paracoccaceae bacterium (assembly GCA_011523445.1). Classification (GTDB taxonomy): domain Bacteria; phylum Pseudomonadota; class Alphaproteobacteria; order Rhodobacterales; family Rhodobacteraceae; genus MPNP01. Next base: position 11,639 of record WTGT01000238.1, on the reverse strand, counting down.
GGGAGTATCAAAGGGATTGATTGTATATTCCGGTAGCAATTTGAATTCCAAATGAACAGCCTCATTTTTTCTTTCGGGAGGCAGTGCTTCATGCAATACCCTGATTAGTCCCGCTGAAGAATTACCAACGTCAACAATTGCCACCTTGGGAAGTTCCACTCTTGCCAAGTCAAGGGCAGAACCGTCTAGTACACTGCCCAGATTCAAGGCGTTCAACGCAACAGATTTGCCAGAACCGGAAGAACCGACCAGTATTTCCAACCAACTGCTCTGGAGCATTGATCCCCTTTTATAGGGCCAGGCCATACCATCGGTGGAACGAAGCATTATTTCTCCCCTCGTCCAAGGACTCGTCTGCCTTGCCAGTGGAAACATCTTCAATGCCTCCCCCAAAGGTACCAGTACTTCCTGAGCAGTACTGATGGGTCCAAAACCTGGCACGGTACACAACATCGTTGACAGGGGATCACCACTATTCCTGTCGGTGGTGATATTGCCCCATTGTTCGGTAGAATTTCTCAGAAATGACAGATTATGTCGGAACTGCTTGATTTCTGTACTGGCAAGCCATGTGGCAAAACCAATTCGAAGTCTAATCAAGTCTTCGGCAATTCCTTCATCCTCCTTCAACTGCTCAAATGCTGATCTGATGTTTTTGTGTCTCAATGGATTGGTAAAGCCAAAGAATTTTACATACTGTTCCTTTACCTTCATGACATTCGGTTTGATTCCATCGAATTTGAACGAACATCTGAAGGGTATTTCGGGATGAGAATCCGCAACAGACCGGATCAATTCATTGAATGGAACGATAAATTCGGGAAACTGGGTTATATCAAATCCCCCAAACAGATGATTCCCAATTTTAACAAGGTTGTTATCTAGTATGTGAACATCCTCCACTGATAACTCGTCATCAAGCGAATTACGATATCTTGTTACATGATTTTCAATGCGCTCCGAGTGTTCAAACCACTTTACTGCCTTGGGTATTTGCTGTGGATACAATCCCATCCTGACATGATAAAGGTACTGATCAACATTCAATTGATTTACCACATAACCTTTTGTGGTTAAATCTCTAGCCAGACAATCCACCATCGTAATGTGCCTTTCATAGGAATCGTACTCATGCTGCACTGTTTGAGAACCTTGGCCTTCTTCCCTTCCATATTGTTTTCTCCCTTTCACCATAGGACTCCATGTATAAAGGGTCAGAATAACCATTTCCTCGGTAAGTTCCCCAGCCTGAAACCAGTATTGTTCTTCAAGCAGATCCTCTATGTCCAACCCCATCTGCAGGCATTTTTCACTTTTTATTTTTCTGTCTAGCTCCAGTTTATCCCTTTGAGGTCCAGGGTTTCTGATGAATGAAACTTCAAAGGAATGCTGATGGTGTTTCAAAAAGGGAATGAAGCAAAATCTCAACCTGGAAAGGCAATCAATAGTAGATCCTTCATCCACGGTATCATTTTTTGATCTCAACCATATCATCGAAGCGAGAGTTCCATCCTTGAGGCAAAGTGTTCTATTGTCCTCGATGGCTTCTAATGGAATCATTTCCTTGAGCGATGGATTGGCTATTTCACCTGCCAACTTGGCCAACCCATCTGTCAAGCCTGCCATGAAACTAAGCATGATGATTGTCCAGATCAGTACAGAGAGCATTGAACCGCGCCTCTTTTTCCTCGGGAGGCAATCCTATCAGGGAATCATACCTCCAGAGCCATTTTCCCAATCGGTTATGAATAAGGTATTGCAAGTTTTGCCTGCCCGAAGAACCCATGAATTTGCCAACCCCATTTCGGTAATCCCATTGTTGTTCCCCACCATTGCCTTTTTGGCAAACTGAAAGGGTAACTCCTAGTGCTGAAAATTCACTTGCAATCTCCTTCATTTCCGTGCTTTCCAAGGGCAGTTGAAACCTGACCTCACCACCACAGGCCGAAAGGATGGAAGCACCTTTCTGGATTAGTAGTTTTATTAACGGAATCATTCTGATGCGGTCCTCGGCAGCCAACCAAGAAAATTTACAGGACGAGGGCTGCTGCATACAGGGGTAAACAACAGAGCCATGGAAAAGCGACTGGGCAACAATGCCCGCAGACCATGACATTTTGGCAAACTTCGTACCACCACAAATCCTTGCCAGTTCATCAAGTGAGCGTACCAGGTGCGAATTGGCCGATGTTGATTTATCCCATCCTGGCCCTGCAAAAAACGATTCAATTCTAAATGACCCATATTCCATCAGAAATTCTACTTCCTTGAAGGTATATGCAACTTGCCTGTCCTTTACCTTGTACCAAGTCAAATTCCAGGGATAGATGCCTTGGGTCTTTGGTATGAATTTTCCATAACATAAAATCGGTAGATCTATTTTGGAAAGGTTCGATATATAGTCCGGGGTCAAATTCCTGTCCGGTTCAGCAAACTGGATTTTCTTCCACCTGCCTTCACATGGCAAGGGTATGCGTGCCAAATCCGATACATATGCAAACCTGGGAAACCTAGCGCATGTTATGGGTTGATCAGAGCATCTTTCAATTGAAGACTTGACGGCAATCGGTCCAAACAGAACCGGATCAACTTTTGCTGGTAAAACCATACGATGCAGTTTTTTTCCTTGTTTTTCCAATCCCTGCTGGTGTAGGTTTATTACCTTGTAGAGGCTTGAACTCATCAAGATAAATTGAATATCATCCTGCAGAAATTCCTTGTCAATTCGCTTTTGGGAAATGGCATTAATCGTCAGAAACGACAGGCACAAAATCCGTTTGAGAATCCAGCAAATCAATTGTAAGTGATGTATTTTCCTGATGGGATTCAATCCCCATTCAGAAGCAATCTCCCCTATCGTAATTCCAAACCAGCCATCTGCCGGCAGAAGGTGGTCAATAGTTGGTTTAAACAACGGGTTTCCTGATTCCAAACCACAAGTGAACCAAATGCCGGTCGGGAGTTTCAACTCCTCTGACTGCGGATTAAATTCCTTGAACCATCTGTCCCGCAAAGCAATCATGGAACCATCATGGATTCTGTATAATATTCCTGGATCGGGAATAATTGCCGGATTGGAATTATTCCCGGTCATTCACTGACCTCCCGATTTCCAGAACTTTGTCAGGGATTACCTGACTTGCACCTATCAGTTCTTCCAGATATTCGTCAGGATGTTCCACATCCTTCCAAAATTCTATTTTGGATTTTTCGGTCAGGTCAATAAATTTACCCTCGGACCAATAGCTTAATGAAGCCGATATCCTTGCTGCATGATCGGAAGCACCATTTGCTGCCCTTGGCCAAATGCGGAGAAATTCGTCAATCTTCCTGATTTTCTCCACAAATCTGCCGGCATCAGCGAAACGACGAGCAATATAGAGGGATTCGAATAATCCTTCGGGATCAGAACTCCCCAAAAGCTCCGCGAGTATCGCTTCTCTCCGACCAACTACTGCAAGGATATTTTCCGTTGCTTCGTTATAAAGGGGAATGTTTTCGTGAAATGAAGAAAAATATACCGCCCAAGCCATTCTGGTAACCATTTCCTGAGGTATTTTTGGCAACCAGATAAGCCTCAACCGTCCTCTCAAGGAGGCCCAGACCGGATGCTTCAAATTATGACAGAATTGACAAATCGTGGTTAATTCATGAGCATGGCAAAATGGTTTGTGTATCTGATGATCTATTTCCATATAACCAGGAATTCTAACCTTGCATGTTTGACAGGTCCAGTCATCCCGATTGAATGCTTCCCTGATGTCAGCAACAGAGTCGTAATTCAATTGAGCATGAAACCTTGAACCGAATGAGGCCTCATCTGGACTGATTTGAAGCATTTCCTTCAACAAGCCTGCCATTGCTGCTAATTGATGGTCCTCAGGGAACCGTCAACTGAAACATTGGAGGTGCCGTTACCAAACAGGGATCCGATGCCAACACCCAGAGTGGTGGGTATGGCAACCATGGCCGCACCTACAAATACCAGTGTAAATGCGGTTGATAATCGGGCTGAGGGATCATTGGGATTGATTGCGTGCTGTCTGAATTTAAGGAGACCCAGAAGAGCAATGCCAATCCCCAACAGGAAGGCAGCCGCACCGATCAGGTCAGCGATATCACCTACCTGACTTTGTAACTCCGAGGCCATGTCACCAATATTGTTGACCTGGGCTACCACCGGATTCACCCAGAACGGATAAATCGATACTAAAAAAATTACTGGTAATAGATGCATGTTTTTTCCTTTGACAAAATGGATTCACGTCGGAACAGGTTATGATGCCCTAATGCCGAACATGCACAGTTTGGTGTAAGTTGCAGACTTTTTTCTGGTTGAGAAAAATTTTCTTGTGGATAAATCGGATGCCACTTTCCAGTTTGTGATTTTTGCCTTGGGATTCTAAGGGGCCTTCAAATAGGACATCCCCAAAATCCTTCAACTATTTCGGTTGGTATTTTTGCCTCCCATTTTTGTGTCATTTCCCTTTCTGGAGGCTTCTTGAATTATTTTTCACCATCGGAAATTTACCCTCAGGTTTTAATTCTTGGAGGGCTCAGAAATGGTTGAAAACAGAAAAAAGCGCCTGGCTGAATTCAAGTCAAGGCACGAATTTTGGAGCAATGATGAAGTCAAGATCTTAACCGATCTATGGCTTCAGGATGTACCGGCGGCATATATTTCCAAGGTCCTGAAAAGGTCAGGAAATGCCATAGAAGTAAAGGCATTGCGCTTGGGCTTGGCACCACGGAGAAGCGAGCGGAAGCTTGTTCACAATGCCAAGGGACAGAAAGCCAGGGTAAGACCCTGCCTGAACTGCAAGACTCTCTTTTTTTCGATCGGTATTGGAAATCGTATTTGTGCCAATTGCAAGGAACATCCCAGTTGGCAATCGGGTACCGACCTTCACTTGAACTTCGAGGAATTTAACTTGGATTAGTCACTGAAAGGGGCTAGTATGTGTCATTTTTCAGAACTGGTCCCTCATGAAAATCGACCAAGCCCTTATTGACGAGATAATCAGCAAAGTACCCCTTCACGAAGTGATTTCCAGGGAAGCGGGTACGGTATTCAAGCCAAGTCAGGAGGGTTACAAGGGTCTGTGCCCCTTTCATCAGGAAAAAACTCCCTCTTTCGTGATCTACAATTCTTCCCGACCAAATTATATCTGCTTTGGGGCCGGTTGTGGTGAAAAGGGCAATGTGATCACCTTCCTCATGAAGTGGAAGGGCATGGGCTTCAGGGAAGCCTTTGACTGTGCACGGGAGTTGGCAAACATACCACTGGATGAATATTCACCCGCCGTCGAACGACCGGCGGTAGCAACAGTCCAATCAGAAAAACCCATACCCTGGGATTTGCCAGCCATCGCTCCCGATGTAGAATTACCTACTGTTGGGAAACCGGTTCTTATCCATAATCCCGGAAAGGGAACAACCCATATAAACACCCCTTCTCACGTCCACATTTATCGGAATACGGATGGTGAGCCCTTGCTGATTGTACTTCGCTTTGCAACGGAAAAGGGTGGCAAATATTTTCATCAGGTTACCTGGAAAAAAGGGGGAATTCCCTCCCATCCGAACTTGCAGAGTCATTGGTACCAAATAGCCTTTGAACCCAATCGTCAAAGGCCTCTTTATGGAATGGAAGATATACCCCATTGGCAACAGAAGGGGGCACGTTATATTCTGATTGTAGAGGGTGAAAAAACCAGAGACGCTGCAGCCAAGATGCTGCCACTTGATCACTTGAGCGTGCTGATCCTATGCAATCTCGGAAGTTCTGGAGCCATCAACAAGATTGATTGGTCATGGTTGATGAAAGCCCTGCAGAAATCTGCATCCTCCTTCTCCCCGGTAAATATCATCCTGTGGCCGGATGCTGATGCGATTCTCGAAAGATTTGATGGTTCAAGCATGGATCCTCAGGACAAGTTTGTTTCCCAGTGGCAGACCGAGATACGCAAGGCAATGGTTAAATACGGGCTTGATCAGGATACAATCAACATCAGACGGGTTTATCCTGAAACGGATAGAGAGTCAGGCTGGGATCTGGCCGATTCACTGGAAGTAGGCTGGAATGAAACCGACTTTATCAACTGGTATCTGAACAACAGCTCCCTGATATCAGATGATGGGAATGATCATTTCCTAGGAATTGATGGTCAGCAACGGCTCTGATAACTACGGTTCATCACCGATATACAATTTTATTTGGGTGTTCTGAACCTATATCCTGAAAGAATTGGCAAATGACCTTACCCACCAAAACAGGGGAAGACCCTTTTAGGTTATTGGGTTAGTGGTTCATTCAGTTTGGCGGTTTGATTATCAATTATCTCGTCAAATCGGGAAGGATCATTGGCAAGTAGCTTCAAAAGATTGTTGAGAGCCTTGCTTATAATTACTTCTCCAGATTCATATTTCTGGAACGCATTTTGGCCTCCACCAATTAACAACCCTGCCTTTTGCTGAGTTAAACCAAGCTTCCTTTTCCTGATATGGCGTATTTGTTCCGGACTATAAAACCCTTTTTCCCTTGACTTCATCCTGTTGATTGCAAGGTCGGACACACGCATGTCCCGAGCATCATGCAATCCACTTTCTCCAGTGCTGTCGTCATCAGCATACCATCCTGGCATCTCGACTGTTTCTTTCATACCCTTATATCTTAAAGTCATCGATCGTTTACCACGTACCAACCTTTGACCGGTTTCGGGATGAATACGTTCTTTCGTTCGTATTACCATGGTTACTTCTCCTTAAACGATGTACAAACAAATTCCTCGGAATCTTTGATAAACTTGATATAGATTTCAAATTCTTCGGTTTGGCCGTGATATACATCCATCCATATCTTATGATTATAATTTGTCGTCATTGACTTGTAAAAATTACGATTTGTAAGATTTTCAATAACATTTTCCATATCAGAACGGGTCATTCCCATTTCACTTGCACCATTGAGGGCAGTCTTAGTAAAAATCAAATCGGATACATTATTCCTGATTGAAGCAAGGTCATAGGTCGACTTACGTTTTTCCATTAATATACCATTATGGTGTTTATTTTAGCATATTCAAGTATTAAGCAAGCAAATAAACTTCTTTCATTTGTACAATAATTGCTTGCAAGGAATCAGATGTTTTAATTGAATGCTATCAAGCCTCATCGTTATTTTGGAAAGAGGCTCTGGATGCTTAAATTGCATAAACTCCTAATTCGCTAATTTCATTTGTTATCCAAAAAAAGAGGGGAAGTGCCAAAGTGTTTACTGATGAAACGTTCAACCCTGGCTATAAAATCAACTTCATCTGCCGGTCCTATTGTCAATTCAGCCACACCCTTACCCATTAAGCTTAGGGTCTGGCGACTATCGACCAGCTGAGGTTGCTGATAATCGTCCCTGGTTATGATCAAATGAATTGTATGTTCCGGTCCGACACACTTAATCAACGGCAGAACTTCTTCAATAAAACCCACTCCTGAAATTATCGAAGGTTTCCGTTGATTCTTGTTGTTCATGACCCTTTTGAGTACAAGTTCCCCGAGATGGGATTTACCAAATTTGGGTTTGATTATCGTTTCACTGTAATTTATATATGCCTCTCTGGGGGTTAACCCATCAAATGCTTCGTTCGGTATATCCTTGTTATTCTCAAAGTGAAAGATGGATAAATCCTCGGATAATCCGTAATATTTGTGGGTTTCTTTCTTCAATATATCGGAAAGGGCAAAGTGATCCCCATTGAAATGATTTGATAAAATTGCTCCTGCCCTGTTTTTACCGGTTCTTGGTAAGCCGGAAATCAAAAACAGCTGGGGAACTTTGGGAGACATGGGTTGATGAATAAACAGTTGTTCAAAATTTTGTTTCGGTACTGGCGGAAATTTGATAACTCCGTTGCAGGGTAAAGGATACGTTTAATGATGACAAAAGTCAAAAAGGCCATCTTCCCGGTTGCTGGGCTTGGAACAAGGTTTTTACCTGCGACGAAATCCATTCCCAAAGAGATCATGACACTTGTGGACCGACCGCTGATCCAATATACATTGGACGAGGCAAGAACCTCGGGTATCGAGGAATTCATTTTTGTAACTTCCAGAGGAAAAGGAGCACTGGAAGATTATTTCGATCACTCACCCATTCTGGAAAACCATCTTCGGGAGAAAGGTAATCCGGATTTACTCAGTATCGTACAGGAAACCACACTTGACAGTGGAACGATTGCCTATGTCAGACAACATTATCCCAAGGGATTGGGGCATGCAATTTGGTGTGCCAGGCATTTGATCGGCGATGAACCCTTTGCGGTCATACTAACTGATGATGTGATAATCTCGGAAGAACCTGTCCTCGGCCAGATGATTGCTGCATATGAGCACCTTGGTGGTGCCATGGTTGGTCTCTCCAGGGTTTCCTGGGACAAGGTTTCGAATTACGGTATCGTTGAACCTGAAACTTCCGAAGGCAAAGTCCTTCGCCTGAAGGGGATGGTCGAAAAACCTGCCAGGGAACAGGCTCCCTCTGACCTGGCCATCATTGGACGGTATATTCTTACTCCCAGAATTTTTGATGTTCTGGCGAAGACGCAACCCGATACCAAGGGAGAAATACAGATTACCGAGGCCATCGCCAGTGAAACAAGTACCAGTCCGGGTGTTTTCGGCTTTGTCTTCGAAGGTCAAAGATTTGATTGTGGCAGTAAACTGGGATTCCTGCAGGCTGGAATCTCTCTAGCCCTCGAACGACCTGAACTCAAGGACAATCTGCAGGAATTCCTTAAATCCCTAGATTTAACCTGATTCCTCCTGCTCAACTCAAGCCGATTTTGGCGACCTGAACTATGTTGGTGGAACCCGATACATTAAACGGCACACCGGCTGTAATGATGATCTGGTCATCTCCCTGGCCAAAATCTGCAAACCTTGCCACTGAAGTAGCTATTTCCACGGCATCATCAAATCCCAACGCCTTGTCAGTAATTTCACAATGACCACCCCAAACCAAGCATAATCTCCTTGCATATTTTTCAAATGGCGTCATGATAATAATTGGAACCTTGGGTTTTTCCCGAGATACCAATCTGGCCGTGGTACCGGAGTGGGTAAAACAGCAAATGGCCTTGACATCTGTGGTTTCAGCAATTTGCCGGGCAGCGAGGGTTATCGCATCTGGAACCGTTTTCCTAATTCCGGTTCGTGAAGCCTCAAGGACTTGCCAGTAGGTGGGATCCTTCTCGACAGATATGGCAACATTGTTCATGGTCTGAATGGATTCGACCGGATATTTACCAACTGCAGATTCTGCTGACAACATCACGGCATCAGCCCCTTCATAAATTGCTGTTGCGACATCCGATACTTCGGCCCTTGTCGGTGTGGAACTATTTATCATGCTTTCCAGCATCTGCGTGGCCACGATTACAGGTTTGGCTTCCCCTCGGCATTTCCTGATAAGGCGTTTCTGGATGGGAGGCACGGTATGAATCGGCAATTCTACACCCAAATCACCTCGAGCAATCATGATCCCGTCGGAAGAATCAAGAATTTCATCAAACTGGTCGATTGCAGCCGGTTTCTCCACCTTGGTCATGATTGCCGCCCTGCCCTTGACTAGTGCTTTGGCTTCCTTTACATCTGCGCTGCTTTGAACAAAAGACAAGGCCAGCCAATCCACACCCAGTTCACAGGCAAATTGCAAATCACTGCGGTCTTTACTTGAAAGGGCTGCCAGAGGGAGAATAACATCGGGAACATTCACCCCCTTGTGACCTGAGATTTCTCCTCCCTCAACAACTTTTACCTCGGCGAAATCCTTACCACAGGACATGACTTCAAGCCTGATTTTACCATCATTGACAAGCAGGGTGGAATTGGGCCTGATGGCCTTGAAAATCTCCGGATGTGGCAGGCAAACCCTGGTTTTATCACCTTCGGAGGGGTCCAAATCAAGACGAAACCGATCACCCTCCTCAAGTATTTCCTTGCCCCTGCTGAAGGTTCCTATTCTGAGTTTTGGACCTTGCAGGTCGGCAAGTATCCCAATCGGTCTCTTGAACTCGCTTTCAATGTCCCTGATTATGCCATGCAATTTCGTGATTGTTTTGTGGTCCCCATGGCTCATGTTCAAACGGAATACATCGGCACCAGCTACAAACATCTCCTTTATTGCAGAATAACTGCTTGAGGCTGGGCCAAGGGTGGCTACTATTTTCAGATTACGTGATCGTTTCAATGTGTTTTCCTTACAGGAATGCCCAACAGGAGGGCATTATATAAATTTACGGGTATTCTAGATTTATCGGGAAACTAATGCAACATGTCGCCACAACATAAGAGTGCCAACTGCTGCTCAATTGTCTTGTAATGGAATTAAAATCTGCCAATTCCATTTTCAACCTTACTTTTTCAACAATTCGCACTATCTATTTTGAGCAATTTTCACTTGATTGAATTCCAGGTACAAATTGCCTCATGGGATTCGTGGAAGATGGGCAGGGATAAGGCAATATGAAATTCTCACTTGGATGGCTCAAGGATCACCTGGACACGGAATGTACCCTGGACGAAATAACTGACGCACTGACCGATCTCGGTCTTGAGGTGGAAAGTGTCGAGAATCCGGGCGATGTGTACAAGGATTTTACCGTTTGTAGGGTCAAGGAAGCAAAACAGCACCCGAATGCTGACCGACTCAAGGTTTGTACACTGGAAGTTTGGCCAGATGGACCCGATGGCAAAACCGAATTTGTCCAGGCAGTTTGTGGTGCACCCAATGCCCGAACCGGCTTAATTGGTATTTATGCACCCCTGGGTTCCTTTATTCCTGGTTCAGGTATAGAATTGAAAAAGGGAGTTATCCGTGGTGTAGAAAGTTTTGGCATGCTTTGTTCGGAAAGGGAAATGGAACTCTCAGATGAGCATGACGGAATAATCGACTTGCCATCTGATACTCCTCTTGGAGCAAAATTCTCGGATATCTTCGGCTTGAATGAAACCGTTGTTGAAATTGCCGTTACGCCAAACCGACCCGATGCCCTTGGTATAAGGGGTATTGCCCGGGACTTGGCAGCACGGGGGCTGGGTATACTCAAGGATGTAGATTTCCCCACTATCAATGGTGAATTTGAATCTCCCATCGGTATCAACATCGATAATGATACCCAGATGGCAGGATGTCCATTATTCATGGGTCGAATGATCAGGGGAGTGAAGAATGGCCCTTCACCCCAGTGGTTGCAAAAGCGCTTGAAGGCAATCGGATTGCGACCGATTTCAATATTGGTGGATATTACCAACTACATCACTTATGAACACAATCGTCCACTCCACGCCTTTGATGCCGACAAGGTTCAGGGTAATCTGAGAATTCATTTTGCCAAAGGTGGCGAAACCATCACCGCGCTTGATGGTGAAACCCATGAATTCCAGAAAGGAATGATGATTATTTCTGATGATGAGGGTCCGGAAAGTATTGCAGGTCTGATGGGTGGTGAGGCAACAGGATGTACTGACAACACTGTCAATGTATTTGTCGAGAGTGCCCTTTGGGACCCGGTCCTGGTTGCCGAAGCAGGCCGGAAATTGAAAATTACCTCGGATGCCCGATACAGGTTTGAAAGAGGAGTGGATCC
>WTGT01000254.1 GCA_011523445.1 Paracoccaceae bacterium | reverse complement strand
ATCTACACCAGATGCGTTTCCAGAAACAACAATTACATTGTTTTTTATCACCTGATCAACACAATCCTGTACTATCTCTAAGCCCTTGGGACTTGATTTGCGTGATCCACTAAATCCCAAACCGGCAATGTTCAACAGGTCAGTGTTGCCTAACATATCCAAATGCTTTGGTGCTTTGTTTCCTAAGATTATTTTTATTCGTTCTGGATATAGATCACTATCAAGTTCGGCCCTAATAGGCCTCCTATCAAGATATTTATTTTCAATGTTCAAATAACTCATGTTCTATACATTATCCGTATCACGTAAAGTTTTAACAAAACTCAGCCCGTATACTTTATATGCTCCGGCTTGTTGTAACTTCATTGCGATATATTGAATTGTTATACCTGACTGGTATTTATCGTCAATAAGAATGACCGATTTATCATTCACATTTAATTCAGCACTATTCTTAAAAGATACTTGAGCCTTTTCCCATACATCCCACTTCTCATCAAATGTCGATTTCTTCACAGATGATTTCAGCCCATTATAAACAAAACCACCTGTTACATCTTTTTTTCCTACTTTTGAACTCACCAAAGATGTCACTCTACTCGGCAGATCAAAGTCTTTGCTTGGGCCTGGTGGTACCGAGCAAATCAAGTCAGCATCTTTATAAAATGGCAATTCGTTGATAGTTTGAGCAGTTATTTCTGAAAGTTCCTCTATGGCTTTTTGGTCTTGTTGCCTTTTTCCTTTGTTTTCCAGTAAACCGACGTGGGTATATTCGGCAGATTCGTTATCAACTAAATTTGTATCAAGAGCAATTGATGCAGATAAACAATCCCGGAGAAACACTCGATGCCCTTGTTTTTCTTCCCATTGTTGAATTTGATGGAGTTCCTCATCAGTTCTAATTATTCGATAATAATTATTATATTGGCTTTTATAGAAAAGATCTAAACCAGTTTCAGCTAAAAATATTAAACGTATTGTTTCCGAAAATTTTACAGAGAAAGACCTTGAACTATTTTTCTTTTTTTGCTGAATGCCACTGTTATCTGCGAAGCAACGACGTCTTGGCTGTAAGCAATGCTTTTTGTGTACAGCCTCTCGGGTAATTTCTTCCATCTTCATTAACTGCTTAAAGGACTTATTTAAAATTTGATTTAATATTATCTATCTCCAAAAGATTGGCATTTTATTTTCGTTGTGATTCCCTAAAAAGTTATGAATATATTATTCCTATTTTGCTGTAAACCGTGATTTGCCAAGGGATATATAATTCCGCTAATCAACTATCCATTGGGAGAAAGGGTTGTCTCTTAGGGCAATCCTGTACAATTTTAGGGTAAATTGTGGGGGAGTTTGTTACCAACTGTTTTCTCTGGTGGAGCCAAGGGGGGTCGAACCCCTGACCTCTTGAATGCCATTCAAGCGCTCTCCCAACTGAGCTATGGCCCCTCTAGAGAATTGCAGTCAATTATTGATAGGTATTTTATTCGGTAAATTCAATATCAATATTTGCAAGATTTTATTCCAATCACGGAATCAATCAGGTAAAGATGAAATCCGGGCAAAAGTCGCCTTTTCTAATGGGATAGAAGCTGGCTCAGAAATAGTTTGGCCCGTTCCGTTTCCGGATTGTTGAAAAAACTTTCAGGATCAGCGGTTTCGACAATCTCGGCATCGTCCATGAATATCACCCTGTCACCAACCTGGCGGGCAAATCCCATCTCATGGGTGACACAAAGCATGGTCATGCCATCCTCGGCCAGCTCGACCATGACATCCAGTACACCGGATATCATTTCGGGATCCAGAGCCGATGTAGGTTCATCAAACAGCATTATCTTGGGCTTCATGCATAGGGCTCTGGCAATTGCAACCCTTTGTTGCTGACCACCAGACAATTGCATGGGATACTTGTTGGCCTGTTCCGATATGTGAACCCTGTCAAGCAATTCCATGGCCATTTCAGAAGCCTCGGACTTGGACATCCCCCTGTTTCTGATGGGACCAATTGTCAGGTTATCCAAAATGGATAGATGGGGAAACAGATTGAAACTTTGAAAGACCATGCCAACATCCCGCCTGATTTCCTCGATGCCCTTCATGCCCGGTTTTACTTCCCTGCCATCAATCCTGATGGTTCCAAGTTGATGTTCTTCCAGCTGATTGAGACATCGGATCAAGGTTGATTTGCCAGAACCTGAAGGTCCACAAATAACCACCTTTTCACCAAAATTAACCGAAAAGTTTATATCAAACAGGGCACAGAAATCCCCGAACCATTTACAAAGTCCGGAAACCTCCACGATTGGCTTGTCCTTCGCTTTGGTCTCGGGAACCTTCAGGGGTGATGTGGTTTTATCATTCATGGGTGGTATCTTTCAATTGGATCTAGCGATTGGCCCGGGCTCCCCTTTGCTCCAGTTTGGCAAAAACATACGCAAAGAAATAACACAATACAAAATACATGGCCCCAACCAGTATCCAAGTCTCGAACACCTTGGTCGTGGTTGCTGCCACCTCGTTCGCAAGAAAGGTCAATTCCTGAATGGAAATCAGGGAAACCATTGCTGAATCCTTGATTAGGGTGATGAATTGGCCAGCCAGCGGAGGAAGGATTTTCCTGATGGCCTGGGGAAGGATGATATCCCTCAGGATGTTGAAATGGGATAGGCCTATGGCTCTACCTGCCTCCCATTGCCCCTTGCCTATCGATTGAATTCCTGCCCGCACGATCTCGGTGATGTAAGCACCCTCAAATACGGCAAGACAGATCATTCCAGCGATGAAATTTTCAAATAGTCGGGGATTGCCAAACATGAACCTGAATAAATCATTGTCCATGTAGGGGCTGTCATATCTCAGGCTCGTCAGTCCGATGATGGGGAAAATCTGACTGGAGATGAAAAAATAGAAAATGAATATGAAGACAATTGGTGGAATATTTCGAATGAGTTCGACATAGGTTCTGCTTATGATCCGTAGTGTTAGATTGTTGCACCTTCGCCAATAACCCATGATGACACCAATAATGGTAGCCAGAATGGTTGCCCAAACGGCAAGCCTGAGGGTTGTAAACATACCCTGTAGGAGCAGATTGGCTACCCACCGGCCGGATTCTTCATCAAATCTGATGATGAAACTCAATACCCGTTCCCAGTTCCAATGGTAAACCAGAACATCATTTACCCTGTACACGGCATAAACGATCATGCCGATGACAAGTCCGATCAGGACCAGGTCAACAAGGGTAACCCTCCTTCTGGGCAAGGGGGGAGGTGGTGAATTGCGATCCATCAGAGGGAAGGGCAAGGCAGCCTGTCGAAGGCTGCCTTGTCAATTGGTCAACTATTGATCAATGGCAACCATATCAATCCATGCGGATTGATTTTTGAACCAGTAATCATGGGTTTCTTGCAACCAACCGTCATCTTGACGAAGCAAAATCCAGTTGGAGAAGTAGTTGAGGGCATCGGGATCACCCTTTCTCAGAGCAAATGCCTCATTACCCCTGGTAAGGTTCTGATCCTCAAATGGCAGGAATACCTTGTCCGGATTTGCATCGGTCCAGAAGCGGGGTTTCGGTGCACTTGAGATGGTTGCCGTGGCATTGCCATTGACAACTTCCTGGAAGGCCTGGGCATCATCATCAAATCTTCTGATTTCTGCTTTCGGGAACATTTTCTGGGCAATGGTACAAGGTGTTGCACCACGACGACAGGAAATCGTTACATCCGGTGAATTGAAATCCTCCAGTGTCGATTTATCCCCAGCCAGCTCGATATTCGCAGCCATTTGCTGACCCGAATTGGCATAGGCACGGGTAAAGTTGACTGTCAGGTTTCGTTGGGGAGTAATTGACATCCCGCCGATAATGATATCAAACTTCTTGGCGAGCAGGGCCGGAATGATTCCACTCCACTGGGTTGGAACGAATTCAACTTCTACACCCATGTCTTCTGCCACCCTTGTGGCGACATCGATTTCGAACCCAATTAGGTTGCCTTCCTTGTCACGCATGGCCCAAGGTACGAAGGTTGACATGCCCACTTTCAATACGCCCCGCTTTTGAATTTCAACCAGAACGCTTTCTTCCTGTGCCTGAACGGAGGAGAAACCCACTCCCAACAAGGCAATGACAGGGGCTATGAGAAATCCCCTGAAGATATTTTTCAGTTTCATAACAAAACTCCTCTTTCTAATGCTTACCTTTCTCTAATTGTCTTTCGAACAGGGAAACCCCTGCTGAAAGTGTGACTGTCAGGGCCAGGTAAATGCCCGCAACAATAAACCAGATTTCAAAGGCCATGAAAGTCTCCGAAATCAAATTCATACCTACTGTCGTCAATTCTGATACTGCAATGACACTGACGATAGCGGAGTGTTTGATAAGTGAAATAATCAATCCCGTCAGGGGAGGAAGAATAAGTGGCATGGATTGGGGGATGATTATTTTGGTATATTTGTCATATGGTGTCAGCCCTATGGCATCACTTGCTTCATACTGATCCCTAGGCACCCCAATGATCCCCCCTCGAATGATTTCCGAGGCAAACGAACCCTCGAAGAAAGACAGACAGAGCACGCCGGCCCAAAATCTATCCATCCCGAAGATTGGGGCCAGTACGAAATAAAACAGGAAGAGCTGGACCAGCAACGGGGTATTCCGGATGGCCTCAAGATAAAAGGTTGCGATCCATTTGCCGGCAAATGAATTGGATAATCTGGCAAAGGCCGTAACAAATCCAATCAGAACGGCAAAGATTATCGATACACCTGCCAGTCTAAGCGTTTCAATGAAACCCATTACCAGTGGACCCCAAATTATTTCACCATCAATGACGCGATAAAAAAACCTTGGAATCCTGTACCACTGCCAATTGTATTCCATTGCCTGGGCACCCCTGTACGAGACCCAGGCCAGTATGCTGAAAATTATAATGGCCTGAAACACCTGAAGGCTGGTACGGGCCGTCTGGCTGAGACTGATTGTGGCTTTTGGCCGTTCTCTTGTAAGGGTTTGATCAGTTGCGACCATTTATTTGTACATTAACCACCAGAACAAAATCCTTATTATCCCAGCCCATGAAAAAGGGAAAGGTTCTGGTCTTCCCCTACAACCATTTTGCAATAAAGTGTTTAAACAACATAAAGGAACACTTTATTTATTGCGTTTGGTTTATCAACTAGAAAAACACCCAGCATTTGAACTCGAGTAGAATGTATCATGATGTTTCTTCCCACCTGACTCTGCAAATATGATTGCTGAAGAATACCTGTTTTCTACTAGCCGTATTCGAGTTCTGGATTTATGGTTCCAAAGTTTTGCAAGAAATCGAATATTATTAATCAGGCTTGTTGACTGGGCAAATTTGGAAAGAAACGAAAAACCAATGGCCAGGATTTAATCAATCATCCCTATGGCATCGATTTCCACCAACAAATCCTCATCTGCCAAACTTGAAACAACCACTCCCGTGCTGCAGTGCCTTACACCGTCAAACCATTTGTTGATGGCCTGATAGACGGCTGGTCGGTAGGATATGTCGGTTACATAAACGGTCAACTTGCAAACATCGGTTAATTCACCACCGGCCTCCTGCATCCACTTCTGTATATTACGGCAGGCCTGATCAGCTTGTTTGCCCGGGTCACCCTTCCCAACCAGATCACCATTGTCATCAACACCAACCTGACCTTGCATGAAAACCATGTCACCACTAGCCCTGATGGCTTTGGAATAAATGGCCTTGGCATGATAGCGGGTTTGATAGGGATGAATGTGTTTTTTCGGCATGTCTTCACCGTAAATTCAACAGACCTTTAGGGTAAATCGTTATCTCTAACAGTTGGTTTATCCAAATTCTGATTTGCTGGTCGGAGTGAGAGGATTTGAACCTCCGGCCCCTGCCTCCCGAAGACAGTGCTCTACCAGGCTGAGCTACACTCCGAATTCAACGATATGATACTGATGTTTTGTGATTAACTCAAATCATTCAGGCAATTGATTACTTCTTTACCCATCTCTGATGTAGTGGCTGGATTTTTTCCTTCAATCTGCAAAAGGTCAGGTGTTCTGACACCATTGGCCAGTGCCTGTTCAACGGCCCGTTCTAGCAAGTCCGCTTCCTCAAGCAAACCAAAGGAGTATTTTAGAGCCATGGCAAAGGAGAGAATACATGCACAGGGATTAGCTTTTGCCTGACCGGTAATATCAGGTGCCGATCCATGTACCGGTTCGTAAAGTGCCCGGGGAAGGCCCTTGGGGGAATTATCTCCCAAGGAGGCTGATGGAAGCATTCCCAGGGAACCTGTCAGCATGGCTGCAGCATCTGATAGGATATCACCAAATAAATTGTCGGTAACGATTACATCAAACTGTTTGGGATTCCTGACCAATTGCATGGCTCCAGCATCCGCATACATGTGGCTCAACTCGACATCAGGATATTCATTGTCTCCGACCCATTGGACCTCCTCTCGCCAGAGTACACCGGATTCCATCACATTGGCTTTCTCCATCGAGCATACCCGGTTATTTCTTTTTCTGGCAAGTTCAAAGGCAGAACGTGCAACCCGTCGGATTTCCGAAGTGGTATATCTTTGCGTGTTGACGCCAATTCTTCCTCCCTCGTTGTCATCCATGATTCCCCGAGGTTCACCAAAATACACACCAGAGGTAAGTTCCCGAACGATCATGATGTCAAGCCCGGAGACAATGTCCTTTTTCAATGAGGAAAATTCAGCAAGGGCATCAAAACACATTGCAGGTCTCAGATTGGCATATAAATCCAACTCTTTTCTGAGTTTGAGAAGACCTCTTTCCGGCTTGACCTCGAAGGGAAGATCATCATACTTGGGAGCACCAGCTGCCCCTAGCAATATGGCATCCGTTTCAAAGGCCAGTTTCAGGGTCTTGTCATGTAATGGAGTTCCATAGTTGTCATAGGCGATACCACCGACCAAATCCTCGGTAACGCTAAATTCCAGACTCCGCTTGTCCTTGAACCAGGAAATAACTTTCTTTACTTCCTCCATTACCTCTGGACCTATGCCATCTCCAGCCAGAATCAATAAGTTGTACATGACCGTTCAGCTCTCCTTCCTGTAATTGAATTTCGATTGTGAATAAAGATGAAACAGATGGGTTATAATCTTGGATCATCAAGTTGATAAGGGAAACGCCGTGGTACCAGACCGGACTGCAACCAGCAAATATGGGTATAGATCGAATAAACAGGCAACTTGGTTATCTTGCGGATGTCTGCTGCATAGGGTGCCATATTCGTGCACTCAAGTACAATTCCACCGACATCCTTGTGGTTGTTGACCATATCCCGGGCTGCATCCTTCAGATCTTCCAGGCAAAGGGAAAAATCGATTTCGGGCAAATCATCCAGAATCTTGTGGGTAAATTCCCTGCCCCCTTCCGTACCAACGATCGGGGTATCAAGGGGAACATTGGCTAACCTCAGGTGTTCATCGGTAAGATGTTCCTTGGAAATGGTGATTATACCAGCCCTCCTGTCATTACCCAGCATGCTGTTGACCATTGGAACCTGCATTAGGGAAGAGGTTGCGACCGGGACATCAATGGCATTCCTTACCTTATCCTGTATGAGTGCCAAAAAGCCACAATTGGTAGTCAATCCATCGGCTCCATGAGCGACCAGGTCCTTGCCGGCCTGGATAAATCCCTCCAAAAGACCCTCAGCCTTTTTTCGTACAACTATGTCGGGGGAAGCCCCCTTGACTATGCGATACTGGATCGGAAATGGCCATGTATTGGCATTGGCAATATCCCCGTATATTCTCGGGAATTGGGTGTCAAGCATCATTACCCCTACAGATGCTCCAAAAATAGTCTTGCCACCTCGTTCAATAACCAATTTCTTTCCCCCAGAAGTAATTCATTTTCAATATTCCCTACTCATGGATTTATGAAATTATCAAGTAAATTCAAACCCCAATGAAAAGAGTAAATCAACTATAGCCCCATACAGGTACTTAGGTTTAGACATTTATCCGAACTCTTTATCAGTAAATTGACTCTACTCGGTGTTTAACTCCTTCTCCAGATCACGAATACAATCGATTATGTCTTCAAATCTGGGGGGATTGCCAAATATCATACCTGACATTGCTTCATAGTCATTTCGTAATTCGCTCAACATCCTCCCTTCTGGAAGAATGGAAAATGTAGGAGGCTTTGCCATTTCAAGATTGAATTGTTTTCTGTAGAAGAATACACGGGATTGTAATACACATTCTGAACCTAAATCTATGTCATTTAGTGCATTTCGCCCGGTTTCAGATTGCAATAGCTGGAACACATCATAATAGTGTCGTGACTCTCTATCTCCTCCTCCCCTAAGCTCATTTTTGTTATCAAACCAACCTTAAACAACATGCGATGATGGTTTATAAGCCCATTAAATAGTACATCAAGGCACCACGAGACCCAGAAGTCCTTTTCTATATTTTGTGCAGTTGTGCCTTTACGTTGGGCAGTTGTATTAAAAAGTCCTGCTCTTTCATCATCAGTAGCGGCAATGATTTGGTTAAAGTTTGAATTCATCATGTCTTATGCCTTACTTTTCAAAATTGGTAGCAACAGGTTTTGCATCCAATACGGTAATGATGAAAACCCATCCATTAGGTCATCTCTAAGTAAATGACCATATTTTGGGTCTTGTAGAATTTCACTTAAACGGTGGGCGATAATAGTTTCATTTTGATTCCGCCCCATGGTGTCTCGTAACCAATGAAGTGCCTGTACAATGTATCTGGCTGGACGGTCAGACCAATATAACTTACTTGCTGCGGTTTGTTTGAATGTAATTCTCATTTGACCCAGGGAAATCGGTTTAAGGCGTGCTTCAGTGTGCACAATTATTTTAGCTGGTACTGCGTTTGTAAATCCAAGATTATTCGCTGCAGTAATCCCATCCATCAGTATACGGATCTTATCTCGTCGAGAAATTGCTTCAATTACTTGGTAAGGATCAGGAGGATTAAATTGTTGTGTTAAGTCATTTCGAGAAGGTTTGTCATATAGCCCACGATTTATTCTACGAATAAGACCTTCATTTGTAAGTCTCTGTAATGACTTATCGATTGAACTACGCTTACCAAGATCAAGAAAATCTCTGGGGGTCCAGACTTTTCCGGGAGTTGATTTATTAATTCGCTGAAAAACCTTGGATTTCATGATATTTAGATTATTTTGTCCGAAAAATGTATACTTATATAAGACAAATATAATTGTAAAATACTTTTTCAAGATGTAAAAATCAACAATGGCTTTCGCTTTGAATTCTTTTATTGGAAAGTAAGGTAAAATATTTTATGGGTTTGGATAAATGTATAATCAGAAAGAAGCACTTTTTGCAATTGACTGTCATATTTACAGTAGAATAGTGCAATCAGGATATCAGTTATTCTGAACCCTCAGTTTTTGGGTGTAGTGTAGGAATGCAGATTCAAATAATTGGTTGCTTTATGTTCTAATTTAGGGAATTACCAACATTCGTTCATACTGTTTCTATAATTTGAATTTTATATGATGAATTCCTCACTCTCGGGGGCAGATGCCCTGGTACGTATGCTTGAAAAGTATGAGGTCGAATACATTTTCGGGTTATGCGGTGATACAACCCTTCCTTTCTATGATTCCATTCTGACCCTTGATCACCCCATAAATCACATTCTGGTCCGTGATGAACGTACAGCCTCCTATATGGCCGATGGTTATGCCCGAATGACAGGCAAGGTCGGAGTGTGTGAAGGTCCTTCGGGAGGTGGTGCCACCTACATACTTCCAGGCCTGATCGAAGCAAATGAATCCTCCTCGGCCATTTTATCCATTACAACGGACATCTCGCTTGCCTCCTATGGGAAATTCCCCTTGACCGAAATCGATCAGGAAGCATTGATGCGTCCCTTGACAAAGTGGAATACAGTGGTCAAACGAGGTGATCATATTCCACGCATGATTCGAAAGGCGTTTCGAATGATGACGACCGGACGACCCGGATCAACCCATCTGGGCATTCCCTATGATATACAATATGAAGATGTTCCATACGAGGATATATGGGCAGATAAATCACATCTCCATTTCCCCGCCTGGCGGGCTGCTCCAGAGCCTGGAATGACAGAAGAGGTTCTGAAACTCGTCATATCTGCTGAAAAGCCTGTGATTGTCTGCGGTGGTGGCGTCGTCATTGCCAATGCCATGGAAGAGCTGAAGAAATTTGTCGAATATTTTGATATGCCGGTTTTGACCTCGATTTCAGGCCAAGGAAGCCTGTCGGAATTTCATCCCAATTGTGCCGGGGTGGTCGGCTCGAATGGAGGTACCGAAGAAACTTGGGAAATCCTGAAGCAAGCCGATCTGGTAATGTTTCTTGGTTGTCGGGCAGGTTCCACGACTACTTCTAGGTGGCAAGCTCCAAAATCGGATACCAGAATAATCCACATTGACAGCGACCCTGAAGTAATTGGCGCCAATTACCAAACAGAACTCGGTATAGTGGCCGATCTCTTTCTTGCATTAAAGGAACTGAATCAACTTCTTGCCGAGGGCGGTATTCCCAGTAAGGGATTTAATGGTGCTTCAATAGTCAGACAGGCCACCGAGCAAAAATTTCAAAAATTCCATGATATTGCTCGATCTGCCAATGACATGATAAACCCTGAGGCCATTGTTCTCGGTCTTCAGGAAACATTGTCGGATGATGCCATAATCGTATGTGATCCAGGTACGCCTTGCCCTTACATATCGGCATTCTACCGTTTTCCAAAGGCAGGTAGATACTTCATAACCAACCGGGCCCATGGTGCTCTGGGTTACTCTCTGGGAGCGGCAATGGGTGCCTGGTGCGGAACCAAGAACAAGGAAGTTATCGCCATCATGGGTGATGGTTCGTTCGGCTTTTCCTGTGGCGAGTTGGAAACCCTGACCCGGATTGGCATTCCGATTACCATTATCGTGATTTCAAACAAAAGTTTTGGCTGGATCAAGGCAAGTCAGCATGATGATTATGAACAACGTTATCACAATGTTGATTTCTCCCGAACGGATCATGCCAAAATTGCTTCTGACTACGGATTGAAATCCTGGCGGGTGGAGAACATTGAGGATTTGAAACCAAAATTGATTTCGGCAATCAAAGCCGAAGAACCAACCCTGGTCGATATTGTCTGTCAACCGTTGGAGCAGGCCGAGGCACCGGTATTAAGGTGGATGGGTTGATTGAAGACTGAAATGACTACCGGAAACAAGAAGCAAATCATTGTTGTAGGTGCCGGCATAGCTGGTGTTTCCACAGCCTTGTGGCTTCAGCGCTTTGGCGAGAATGTAACCCTCATGGACCGCAGCGAGCCTGGTGAAGGTACATCCTTTGGCAATGCCGGTGTTCTGGCCGCATGTTCGATTACACCCGTTACAGCACCAAAAATGATTCCCAAGATTCCAGGATATCTGCTGAATCCTGATTTTCCCCTCTATGTTATCTGGCAAAAATTGCCTTTTTTAGCGCCCTTTCTTGTACGCTATCTGCTCAATGCCAATGACGATGACACAAGAAGAATATCCAGGGGTCTCACCGAGATAGTTGCCGATTCGGTGGTTCAACACAGGGATCTGGCTCATGGTACCAAGGCGGAACAATGGTTGCAGGATTCGAAATACATTTTTGCTTATGAATCAAGAAAAGCCTTTGAAAATGATGGTTATGTCTGGTCAATCAGAACCGAGGCTGGTTTTGAACCGCAAATCGTCGAGGGGCAGGAAGTAAGGGAAATTCTTCCCGGAACCAGCAACAACATAAACCTCCTAGCGGTAATGGATTCTCATGGTTTTGTCCTGAATCCCGGGCAATATGTCAAGGACCTCGCTATGACCTTCAGGGAACAGGGTGGAACCTTTATCAAGGCCCAGGTAAAGGATTTCAGCAAGGTTGATGGAAAAATAAACTCGGTTGAAACCGATCAGGGGAGTTTCGATTGCACTGATCTGGTAATCACCGCTGGGATCTGGTCCAAGGACCTCATGAAAAAACTGGGGGTGACCGTACCCATGGAATCGGAACGGGGATATCATATCCTGTTTCGGTACCCTTCAATCGTACCTCCCTGCCCAGTCATGGTTGCTTCAGGAAAATTCGTCATGACTCCTATGGCGATAGGGTTACGATGCGCTGGCATTCTGGAATTTGGGGGATTAACGGCACCTCCTTCCAAAAAGCCCTTGGAAATCATCAAGAGGCATGTCCGAAACACTTATCCTGATCTGGAATGGGAGGATACCGAAGAGTGGCTGGGGCACAGACCTGCACCATGCGACAGCCTGCCATTTGTAGGCGAAGTAGGTGAATCTCGTATTTATACAGGGTTCGGACATCATCATATTGGATTGACAGGTGGGCCGAAAACCGGCAGAATTTTGGCTGAACTGATAGCCAAAAATCAGTATGTGATTGACATTTCCCCCTATTTCCCTAGACGATTCAGTTAAATTGTAAAGTTACAAAATTAATTTTTGGAGAGAAAGAATGAAAAGAATTGTTGTTAGCACCCTTGCGGTGCTGGGAGTGCTTTTTTCTGCAAGTGTTGTTGTGGCCGAAAAATGGGACATGCCGATGGCCTATTCGGCAACCAATTTCCACAGCCAGACGGGAGCTGAATTTGCAACCTGTGTAACCGAAGGAACCGGGGGTGCCCTTGAAATTGTAACCCACCCCGGAGGTTCACTCTTTGGTGGAAGCGATATCAAGCGCGCCATACAAACAGGTCAGACCCAGATTGGTGAACGGCTATTGTCAGCACACCAAAATGAAAATGCCCTTTTCGGATTTGATTCAATCCCATTCCTTGCGACATCATTCGAGGATGCCGTAGCATTATGGGAATTTGCCAAACCTGAATTGTCAGCCCTGCTTGATTCACAAAATCTTCATTTACTCTATTCCGTACCATGGCCACCTCAGGGATTGTATTTCAAGAAGGAGGTCAATTCCGTTGCCGACATGGAAGGCATCAAGTTCCGTTCCTACAACACTGCAACTGCCAGGATTGCCGAATTGGCCGGCATGATTCCGGTTCAGATCGAGGCAGCGGAAATCTCACAGGCCTTTGCCACCGGAGTGGCTGAAGCAATGATTTCCTCAGGTTCAACTGGTTATGACCGTAAGGTATGGGAAAGTCTCACCCACTTTTATGAAGTGGATGCCTGGCTTCCAAGGAACTACGTAATGGTCAACAAGGATTCATGGGAAGGTCTTGATGATGGTACCAGAAACATAATCAACGGTTGTGCCTCCCTGGCCGAATATGCCGGGTACTGGAGAGCTGTTCACTACACCCAATTTACCATGGGTGAATTGGCCAAGAACGGCATGTTCGTTGGCAGGGCAGGTGATGCTCTGACTGATGAGCTCAGGGGCTTCGGTGAAACCATGACAACTGAGTGGTTGGAAAGTGCTGGTGAGGCAGGTCAAAGAATCGTTGACGGTTTTCTTGCTCGCTAGACACTGATTTATTCGAATAACGGGTTGGCAGATTTCTGCCAACCCGTAACCTGAGTAGGACAAGAGATTGATTGAAATAATCGGACCGAAATTACGTAAATTCCTTGATGGTCTTTATTTGGGATCAGGTTATTTGGCAGCCCTGTTCCTAATTGTCATTCTGGTCCTTATCCTGCTTCAAATGTTGGCTCGATGGACCGGAGAAATGTTTACCGGTGGTCCTGATTATGCCGGTTATTTCATGGCCGGAGCATCATTTTTTGCCTTTGCCTATGCCTTGAACAACGGCAATCACATACGGGTTACCCTGATTCTGGGAACATTGGGCAAATATCGCAGGATTGGTGAAATCTGGTGTTTTGCCATGGCCACCATCTTGGCAGTTTACTGGGCCAGATATGCCGTCAAGACCACTTGGTGGTCCTACAAGTTGAATGATATCTCACAGGGACAGGATGCAACACCCATCTGGATTCCCCAAATGAGCATGGCGATTGGATCTGTTATTTTTGCCATTGCCCTGTTCGACAATCTTGTCAGGGTCATTTTATTTGGCACTCATTCAGCCGGGTCACAAATTCTGAAAGAGGAGGAGTAGGGTAAGATGGAACAACTGTACCTCACTTTGATCTTTCTCTTTGTCCTGTTTCTATTGCTTGGAACTGGGGTCTGGGTAGGTCTGGCCCTGTTTGGCGTTGCCTTTGTGGGTTTGGAACTTTTCACCTCACGTCCAGCCGGTGATGCCATGATTACAACCATCTGGACATCATCGAGCAGTTGGACCCTTACCGCTCTGCCTTTGTTCATATGGATGGGTGAAATCCTTTTCCGGACAAGGTTATCGGAAGATATGTTCCGCGGGCTATCCCCGTGGATGGCCCGCTTGCCCGGAGGGCTGGTTCATACCAATATCGTTGGATGTACAGTCTTTGCAGCTGTTTCCGGTTCTTCGGCAGCAACCCTGACAACGGTCGGGAAAATGGCCATACCGGAACTCCGACGGCGAAAATATCCTGAATACATGATAATCGGAACACTGACTGGTGCCGCTACCCTTGGTCTCATGATTCCTCCTTCCCTGACCTTGATCGTATACGGTGTTACGATTAATGAATCCATTACCAAACTCTTCCTGGCAGGGGTCATACCCGGTTTGGTGCTGGCCCTTATGTTCATGGCCTATGTTGCCTTGTGGTCGGTTTTCAGGCGAAACGAAGTTCCGGAAATCAGCAACCGAATGAGTTTTATGGCAAAGGTCAAGGAATCAAAGTTCCTTATTCCAGTCCTGTTGCTTATAAGTGTGGTTATCGGTTCAATGTATCTTGGGTGGGCCACGGCAACTGAAGCCGCAGCATTCGGGGTAATTGGTTCCCTGCTGCTGGCCGCAAGTCAGGGTTCCCTTGATCGGAGAACCTTTATTGAAAGCCTACTTGGAGCTACCAGGACTTCGGCCATGATTGCCATGATCCTTGGTGGTGCGGCAGCTCTGTCATTATCAATGGGCTTTACCGGTTTGCCACGAGCCTTGGCCAACTGGATAGATGAGTTGGGACTTACACCATTCACACTACTGATAGCGCTGATGATATTTTATATCATTCTCGGATGTTTTCTTGATGGCATTTCATCCGTGGTTCTGACTATGGCCATTGTTGAACCCATGATACGCCAGGCCGGGATTGATGTCATCTGGTTCGGTATTTTCATCGTGGCTGTCTCTTATAC
>WTGT01000070.1 GCA_011523445.1 Paracoccaceae bacterium | reverse complement strand
TTTCCGACACCATCCATAACTCGGCAATAAAATCGGCAATTCGTGGTGATATCAAATATGATTTCTATCGTGGCGTACCGGAACGGGAATTTGAAACCATCCTACGCGAAATTTCCGAACAGGATTATGATCTGATCATCGGATCGATATTCAATCATGAGGACCTTGCCAGAGCAGTGGCTCTCGATTTTCGTAGCCAATCCTACCTCTTTGGTTCATACCGACCCACCCCTGAATTCCTCACTTCATTTTCCATCTTTGAAAATTATACACATGATGCCTCGTACCTTGCCGGGATAATTGCGAGTGGTCTCAGCGAAACCAAGGTCTTGGGGGTCTTCGGCACTTTGTATTCCTTGAATTCCTACCGAAACCTGAATGCCTTTACACAAGGAGCAAAGGAAGTTAATTCGCAAATTAATATTCTGGTTGAACTGATTGATGGTGCCATTGATCCGGCAATCATGGCAGAAAAGCTGGAGTTTCAGAAAGCGTTCGGGGTGGATTTGATTTATGCCGAACGGGTCGGAGTGGAAAAATACTCGACCGAAAATGAAATTCTCACCATTGGCAATATTCATAACCATGCAAAACAATATCCCGACCTTATGGTATCCTCGACCCTATGGCATTTTCAACCGACACTCAATGTCGCTTTGAACAGATTGAGAAATAACGATTTCAAAACCGAAAACTTGCGGCAATATTCGGGCTTGAAGCATGGAGGCTGTTCGCTGGCATCCCTTGGCTCATTCATCAACCGGGTACCACCGGATGTGATTGAGAAAGCTGCCCGGAGAATAAATGAAATCAAAAACGAAAACTATGAGGTTGCCACTGTTGAACTATTGCCTGTAACAGAATTGGGACAGTGATACAGATGTCAGTGTGAAAAGGGAAAATTCATGAGAATCGATGCTCATCACCATTTATGGGATTTGAATGAAGTCGACTATCCCTGGTTGATGGAATTTGGAAAGGAGAGGTTTTTCGGCAATCCCAAACCAATACAGAGAAACTATCTCATCGAAGAATTCAGGACAGATGCCAAGAACGAGGGCTTTGATGGATCAGTGCATATTCAGGTTGGTGCTGCTGATGGGCAGGAAGAAGCCAGATGGGTGCAGGAAGTTGCCGACAAAAATCCCGATTGGAATCTGGTTCAGGTGGCGTTTTGCGATCTGACTTCTTCCACAAGGGAAAATGTACTGAAACAGTATTCTGACATGTCAACCGTTGTTGGCATCAGACAAATCGTTGGTAGATCGGAAGAGGAAGATCGGCTTTCAGGAACCAATAACCTACTGTTTGACAGTGAATTCCTCAGGGGGATGGAAATAATAGCCAACTTGGGTTATTCATTTGACCTGCAACTTACCCCACCTCTGATGTCTGCTGCTGCCAGAACATTTTCGAAAATACCCGAACTTAATGTAATTCTGTGTCATGCCGGATCTCCCAAAGCCACCGAAGGTGAGGGATTTGAGTTGTGGAAGGACGGCATTTCCGAATTGGCCTCCCTTCCAAATATGAGTTGCAAGATTTCCGGATTGCCCATGTTTTTCAGGAAAAACGATACAAGTGTCTATCAGCCAATTATTGATACATGCCTTCAATCATTCGGTGTCAATCGATGCATATATGGCTCCAACTTCCCTGTTGACAGTTTGTACAAGGACTACGGAACACTGGTAAATGGTTATGAAGCCTGTATTCCTGAGGAGTTGCATCCCCGGGTTTTCGGTCGGAATGCCTGGAATACATATTTTTCGGTGCGATAGCCCTACCCAACGACAACACTCGCCATTATAACTTGCAAACGCATTAGTAGACTTTCTATGGAAGACTTCGAATTTCAATTCAACTGACAGGAGACAACATCATGCCCAGGACCGAGAAATATCTCGACTACTCAACAACGAACCAAAGACTGCCTTGCAACATTCAAAATACGCTGAAAACGATCTCACAATTATGGGCTTGTCGATCTCTTGCTTTCCCTTCAACTTTGTTTCTTGCAGTTTGCATTGTTTTCTTTTCTTTCCCAATATCAACTCTTGCGGAGGAAAGTGCGCTGGACTTACGTGTTGGCGCTTGGAATTTGGAACATCTGGATGACTCGAACGACGAAGGTTGTGTTAGTCGTACGAATGATGACTATGCTGCTTTGGCTCAACGTATTGAAGACCTTGGCCTAGACGTCCTCGCATTTCAAGAGGTCGAGAACTTGGCAGCCGCCCGGCGGGTTTTCTCAGAAAAATGGAACATTGAAATTTCCAATAGACCTGTGGTATCCGGTCTGCCCTGTAGGGAAAACCGCAATAACCGGCTGGGGCATTTAGCCACTGGTATCGCTGTACGTGACGGATTGGAGTATCACCGCAATCCCGACTTGACGGATCTTGATGTTGACCACCCGAGCCGACGATGGGGCACAGACATCACCATAATCGTCGACAATGAAGAGCTTCGCGTACTCTCGGTGCATCTGAAGTCAGGTTGCTGGAGCAAGCGCGAAGACACCAACGTGTCAAAAAAAGCGGCATGTACTACTTTGCGAGAACATTTCAAGAGGTCGAGAACTTGGCAGCCGCCCGGCGGGTTTTCTCAGAAAAATGGAACATTGAAATTTCCAATAGACCTGTGGTATCCGGTCTGCCCTGTAGGGAAAACCGCAATAACCGGCTGGGGCATTTAGCCACTGGTATCGCTGTACGTGACGGATTGGAGTATCACCGCAATCCCGACTTGACGGATCTTGATGTTGACCACCCGAGCCGACGATGGGGCACAGACATCACCATAATCGTCGACAATGAAGAGCTTCGCGTACTCTCGGTGCATCTGAAGTCAGGTTGCTGGAGCAAGCGCGAAGACACCAACGTGTCAAAAAAAGCGGCATGTACTACTTTGCGAGAACAAATTATGGTGCTCAAAAAGTGGATAGCTGAACGACATGAAGACGGACAGTCCTACGTCATTGTAGGAGATTTCAATCGGCGATTCACGGCACCCGATGATTGGGCTTGGGAACTCCTAACGGAGAAAGTGCCTACACTTGCACTCGCGTCCAATACGAAATCGTCGATCTGTAATCCAAAATACCCTCTCTTTATCGACCATATTATCTTTGATTCCGCCACCAAAGTAACCATGGTTCCAGGATCCTTCAAAGAAGTCGAGCGCGTTGGAAAACATCCAGATCACTGTGCGATATCGGCTCACTTTTCGTCCGACTGAAGTGCTTATGCCTCTTTAGCCCGTACATGTGCTCGAGTCCTATCAATGCATCAATTCATACAAAGACCCTAAGAGGCGCAGAAAACGGGCCAGTGTTCCGTATTTGTTCACTTTACAGGAGATCCTGAAATGCCATCACATGATGATATCATTAACCGTTTAAATTTGTGCCACTTTTTCCTGAGATTCCGGAGCTATCGCATTTGAAATCTTACAAGAATATTCATATCAATAATTCTTCTTTTAGGGATAGTTCGGGCTAAAAATGGTTCACATTGGTTCATAAATTTTAAAAAAAGTCATGATAAACCTGCCATTTCTGCTCCCTAACAGGTTCATGAACAATGGATTCATAAAGAAAGACAAACAATATCACCCAACAATTTCAAATGCGATAGCCACAGTGTATTAGAA
>WTGT01000048.1 GCA_011523445.1 Paracoccaceae bacterium | reverse complement strand
CTTTAACACTTGATATTATCAAGGATACCATGGAATCGGAACTGGCCGATGTACCTGCGAAACTAGAAGTTCGAGAATGGTTGTCCGAATGGTGGAAACCATTACTGGTCGGAGGATGGCACGCTCCAATAGTAATTGTCGATGGCAAGGTGGTCAATCAAGGCAATGCCCTGAACAGAGGGGTTTTGACCGAAGCCGTAATCAATGCTTATGTCAAGCGAACATCCATCAAGGGCAACAAATTGTTCGGCAAGGTTACCTGTCCGCATTGTACCAAGGCTAAGCAACGGTTGAGTGAGTCCAATATTGACTTCACCTATCATGATGTGGTGAAAGAACCCCTGTCGCTCTATGAAATGCTGGCCAGGGTCAAACCCATCGTGGGACCCAAAACACCCATAACCGTACCACAAATATGGCTGGAGGGAAATTATGTTGGGGGAGCCAATGAGCTTTCAAGCCATTTGGAAAATGGCTGAGGATACCTTTATTAACCTTCGAAGTTCCCAGCTCTATTTAGTTTTGCAAGTCAGAATTTCTACCACCAATTTATCCACAATCCTGATGAAATCAGAAAGGTAAATCAAACCATGGATCAACTTGAAAATAACAAGACGAAATATCCTCGGATGACAGGGGCACAAATGGTTGTTCAAGCCCTCAAGGACCATGGTGTGGACACGGTATTCGGTTATCCCGGTGGTGCTGTCTTACCAATTTATGACGAAATATTTCAGCAAAATGAAATCCGTCATTTTCTGGTTCGTCATGAACAGGGAGCTGTTCATGCTGCCGAGGGATACGCCAGGTCAACTGGAAAACCCGGAGTTGTATTGGTTACTTCAGGCCCAGGTGCTACAAATGCAGTCACGGGATTAACCGATGCCTTGATGGATTCAATCCCCCTTGTTGTTATTTCCGGCCAGGTTCCAACCTTCATGATTGGCAACGATGCCTTTCAGGAAGCTGACACTGTTGGTATTACCCGCCCCTGTACCAAGCATAATTGGCTAGTTAAGGAAACTGATGCCTTAGGGCCAGCCTTTCATGAAGCCTTTCATGTTGCCTTGCACGGTAGACCGGGCCCCGTACTCATTGATATTCCCAAGGACGTTCAATTTGCTTTAGGTAATTATGTCCCTCTCGATGTCGCACCAAAAAGCAAATATAATCCCAGAACCAAGGGCGATACTGATGAAATAGAGTTTCTGGTTAGTTTAATCGAAACCGCTGAGAGGCCTATATTTTACACTGGAGGTGGAGTCATAAATTCCGGTGTACAAGCATGCCAGACCCTGCAAGAATTGGTTGGTGAAACCGGATTTCCGATTACATCCACCCTCATGGGATTGGGTGCCTATCCCGCATCCGGTTCCCATTGGCTTGGAATGCTTGGCATGCATGGTACATATGAAGCAAACATTGCGATGTACGAATGTGACCTGATGATCAATGTCGGAGCAAGATTTGATGACCGAATTACGGGACGCGTAAGTGATTTCAGCCCCGGTTCAACCAAAGCCCATATTGATATTGACAGATCATCAATCAACAAAGTTATTCCAACCGAAATACCCATCGTCGGGGATGCTGGAATTGTCTTGCAACAGATTCTTGAACTGTGGCGGTCCAAGGGCAAGAAAACCAACTCGCTTGAAGTTGACAAATGGTGGCGAAAGATCGAGCATTGGAAAACCCGGGATTGTTTGAGCTATACTAATTCAGAAACCAGGATCAAGCCTCAATATGCAATTCAAAGGCTGGAAGAACTCACACGAACTTATGACCGGTTTCTGATTACTGATGTTGGCCAACACCAGATGTGGGCTGCCCAGTTCATGAAATTGGAGGAACCGAATCGATGGATGACCTCTGGGGGGCTGGGTACCATGGGTTATGGTCTCCCCGCTTCGATTGGAGTACAGGTCGCCCATCCAGATTCACTTGTAATCAATGTTTCCGGTGATGCCGGTTGGTTGATGAATATGCAGGAAATGGGAACCGCCGTTCAATACAGACTCCCCATCAAGCAATTCATTGTCAACAACAAGCGTCTTGGCATGGTTAGACAATGGCAACAAATCCTGCATGGTGAAAGGTATAGCCATTCATGGTCAGAGGCACTTCCGGATTTTGTCAAATTGGCTGAAGCGTTCGGTTGCAGGGGAATTGTCATATCCAATCCTGCGGACCTTGATGAAGCAATAATGGAAATGATAGCCTTTGATGGTCCGGTTATTGTTGATTGCCAGGTTACAGAGCATGAAAACTGTTTCCCAATGATTCCATCTGGTGAACCTCACAACAAAATGATTTTTGAAGAGGATATTCAGGTCCAGGAAGATCAACTGGTTGGCAAAGAAGGATCCGTCCTCGTTTAGTTTGGTGAAAGAAAAATGAATTCTCTAAGATTGAAAAAAGGTGTTTCCAGAAAATCAGCTTACGATTTGAGGAACCCGACCGAAGATGTTCTTGAAGTCCATACCCTAACTGTTTTGGTGGATAACGAAGCAGGTGTACTTGCAAGGGTCATCGGGTTGTTTTCTGGCCGGGGCTATAATATTGAAAGCCTGACTGTATCCGAAGTTGATCACAAGGGAAAGCTGTCCAGAATTACCATCATGACCAAGGGTAAACCCACTGTTATAGAACAGATCAAGGCCCAGTTGGAACGCCTCGTTCCAGTGCATGAGGTTCATGACCTAACAATTGAAGGACCTTCCGTTGAAAGGGAGTTGGCTCTGTTGAAAGTCAAGGGTGAAGGCAATCACAGAGTCGAAGCCCTTCGCCTGGCTGACATATTCAGAGCCCGGGTTGTCGATTCAACCCTTGAAAGTTTTGTGTTTGAATTGACCGGACCTTCGGAAAAGATTGACAAATTTGCCAGCCTTGTGGAACCCCTTGGACTGATTGAAATTGCTCGTACTGGTGTAGTAGGTATTTCAAGAGGCGAACACTAACGGTATACTATCTTATCCGAGTAAGATTATTGACCAATATTACCCCTCAAATTATCAACATCTGTATTCTTGAGATTGGGTGATACACTTTTCTGTCAAACTTTCGGAAATTACTTGCTTAGGTAGACGAACCCTTATTGTGGCAAATTCCATCCACATCAAGGGGCAGTAAAATCTGCCCCCTTATATTCGTTATCCTTCCGTGAACTAAAAGGAAAAGGCAATTGCCGCTTCAAGCGTTGTCTTTTCTGATGGAACAGCGGATGAATTTGCTACTCCATTGGAGTAACTTATGTTTTCATCATCCAACTTTTCAATTCCGGCTTCAAAGGTGGCACCACCCCCAAGATCAAAGGTGAAATCAACCTCGATCTGCTTGACCTCTGCAGTCCCACTTCCACTTGAACCCCCAACCGTAACAATCTGATCATACTTGTGAGTGGAATATCCAACCGAGAAAGTGGCACCCTCACCTGCGGACATCGAAGCCTTGACACCAAAACCCTTGTGCTCATTTGAAAACTTAGTGTCACCCGATCCATCTGCTGGCCCACCATAAACTGCTCCCCTATATGCGGATTTGAACCAGAAGACAAAGGTACTTACACCGGAAAGGTCGGTACCAACGCCAACGGCAAGCCCGTCCGCGGAATCCATGCCAACCCCGACACTGGTCTTGTCGATCGAATGACGGA
>WTGT01000069.1 GCA_011523445.1 Paracoccaceae bacterium | reverse complement strand
CTCCAAGGCACTCCAAAAATCGTAGTTCGAGATACGTTTATAGACATGGTCCAGTTTACCTCCCAGCCCTTCATCTTGTGGGAAGGGACCCTTGAACGCTTCAACCACGCCCTCGATTTCAGAAGCCTCCCTGAGGTTTCTTCCCCCGACATACTCCCAGATGAAAATTGTATCACCATTGTCATCCAGTACAGGCTGGGGAACGGTTCTGGTTACTTCCCTGGTTTGGCCACCAAACAAAGGTACTTCGGTGGTGACCTCCCTCAATTCCGTTTTGACATACGATTGATAGACTGAGAGAAAAACGACACCTACCAATGGCAAGGCGATGAGCAAAAGCATTGAGGCCACCGAAGGGGCCACAAAAGCCAGGAAAGTCTTGGCTTTCATAACTGTTTACTTGATTTAAGCCCGGGGAAGTTTCCCTCCCCGAGCAATTGTTATTTAGTTGAGATATCCAGCGTCCCGAGCCGCCTTGGTATACTCCGCTTCGGCATCTGCCAAGGATTGGGCAGCACTTTCCTTACCGGCCAGAAAGTCGCCGATATTGTTACCAATGGCCGAATGGGCCAATCCGGATTGTGGATTCATCGGAAACGGTGGAGCTCCAAGCATAATCGTGTCATTGACCGATTTTGTAAACTTGTTGCTCTGGTAATTGGAGCGCAGCCACAATGCTACATCATTATGTTGCTCAACAACCTCTGGTCGCAATGCATGGAGCATGACCTGGAATGCAACCTCAGGGTCACCATCAAGATTCTTGGGAATGACATATCCATCCCACCAGAAGAGAGATGATGGAGCCCCACCATCCTTGGCAGCTGGTGCGGGTGCCAATCCAATTTTACCCACAACAGTACTTTCATTGGGATCTTCAACTCCGGCAGCCTCGTTTTGCCACTGAATTGCCATGGCAATTTCACCCTGACTCAACTGTTGATTGACATTCCCGAAATCATGTGAAAGTGCATTTGGGGACATGTACTGGGTAAGCCTTCCCATGATTTCTAGTGCTTCTATCCCCTCGGGACTGTTGAATGCGGCCTCGGAGGTTTCGGGATCAAAAAGCCTACCACCGTTCGAGAAGAGGATATTAACAAATTCGTTTCCTCTTTCCCAATTGCCCGGGCCACCGAAAGCAGCACCATATGGATAATCAATTTCATCATCATTCATGAGTACTTCAGCAGCTGCAAACATCTCATCCCATGTTGTGGGAACATCAAGATTATGCTTTTCAAGAATGTCAGTTCGATAGAACAGCACTTGTGCATTTGCCATGAAAGCTACCGCCATTATGTCATCACCGAAACGAATGAGCATCTGATCCTCAATCTGGCCTTCTTCCCTGTATTTTTCAACGAGGTCATTCAAGGGTAGCAATTCACCATTGGCCTGATGTGATGTGATGGAAAAATTGGCCACGGCAGAAAGGTCGTATGGTGAGGTCGAAGCCGCAAAGGCCACTTCCCTTTCTTCCTGATGGGTTGTTGTAAGTTTGGCATCAACCTTGAGATCATCACGTTCACATTCTTCCATGGTATTGGCAAGAATCTCAAGGGCATCAAAGAAATTTGACAGGACATTTACTTCCCCACTGCCATTCACATTGCATTGTGCATTTGCCAGTGCAGGCAAGGTTGCAAACATAATTGCAACGAAAGTTGTTTTGATTCTGGACATATCTTCCTCCTTTGTAATTTAGACTAACCCATAATCTGCATGATTATTCCGAATTCATTGAATATGGTCCATTCCTTTTGTATCTTGTTGTCTTTTATATGCCATTGGGTAATACCCCATAAATGTACCTCTTTTCCCGATGGCTGGCCATATGGACCATTCCCTCTATGGGCCCCGACGGCACCCCACCGGATAGCAACTAAAAATCCTTCCCTCGGGTTTCCCATCCAATACAGATCATCCACGGTCAAGGCCATATTTGGAAACATGGCCAGCATGGACAAGATAAAGGACTTGATCTGTCCGATTCCTCGAAAAACCCTTCCGGTGGCCCCTTCATAGACAATTGATGGGGAGTATATCTGATCAAGTACCGAGAGATTTCGCCGATTCCAGATGGTATGAAAACTTGCGTGTACAAACTCTTCAATGTCTTCAATCACATCCGG
Organism: Paracoccaceae bacterium; assembly: GCA_011523445.1. Lineage (GTDB taxonomy): Bacteria > Pseudomonadota > Alphaproteobacteria > Rhodobacterales > Rhodobacteraceae > MPNP01. The sequence goes on along the minus strand of WTGT01000069.1, from coordinate 13,228 downwards.
GATGTTCTTGATTGGTGGCTTGTTTTGCCCGTGAGTACGATCAGGTTCACAAGCCATGAAATTCGGTGCAAAAGGTCCATCTTCCCTTCTTGCAATCAACTGTTTGGCACATACAACCGGGTCCAGTCCCAATTGTTTCAGCATACCAGCCGTGTCGTACTGGACATGCTCAAGATAAATTTCGTTATCCCTTGAAACACAGTTGGCGATGCAAAACAACCTGATCGGTTTGCCGGTAGGTCCACCAAATCGGCTGTAACCGGTATTGGTACCCAATATCATAGTCCGGTGAGACGTATGAAATCCCCTGATTTCATCACCTGCCCAGATAACCTCATCGGCAACAAGTCTTATATCAGGAATGGCATTGTTGGTGTGAACCGTATCAGCTACGATTTTATCCCGGCCATATTGAAGCCCGACATCATCCCACACCCTGCAATCATGGCTGTAGGTATCGTAAATATAACCGATGTCTTTCTGCTCCCAAATTCGATGGGTTATCCGTACTATGTAATCTACAATGTCTGTATAGGTATCTTCAAATCCTCGCATGGGATGAAGGCGTTTTGATTCCTTTCGGCCTTCCAAGAACATTTCCGTACCACCTTTGCGATAATCATCAAGTGATATTGAAAAATCAGTTGGCATGCTTGAGGCCGGTAAGGGATCAAACCTTTGTGCTGCATCGGATTGTTGTTCTGAATTTTCCATTTCATCTCCATAAAGAGAAACTGTCAAACCAAATACACTGCCTTTCAGCGAATTGTTCAACTAACAGTAACTGCCATAATACAAAATCAAAAATGAATCAAAAAGCAGTTAAATGTATAAATCGAAAATTCGATCCGGAATATTTTACCTGATTGTGGTCCCGGTAAGGAGAAGAGATAAAATTGATTGCAATAATCATGGTTTACTTCACTTTTACACCCCCCTGGTCTAATTAGGCTGAAAATCACCCGTGGGATTATCTCAATCAGTGATGTCATCAATTTTTTTTACCTTCCGGACTATTACTCTGGGAATAGGCCAGTTTTTTCTTATTGCCTGAAGGTAAATGGCGTTTCTTCATTTGAATTCAAAAGGTTTAAATCATTTCAAAAACCACTAGGTATACGGTTAAAATGCGATACAGCCATTACATCCGTACCAGCATTTTGGGAGTTGTTGGAAACAGGGTGAACAAATAGGAATAAAGAGGATTTCTGATTTTGTTTCCATTCATCTCAACAACCTGCCATTTATCATCGTACCCTCTCAATTCATATCCATACTAAAGGTCATATTATGACAAACTGGTCATCAAAAACAAATCCAGGAAACTATTTTGAGGACTTTGAAATCGGTCAGATAATACTTCACTCTACTCCCCGAACATTTACCGATGGCGATAAGGCACTTTACCAGTCCCTATATCCAGTAAGAAGCTCAATCCATTCCTCCAAAATGTTTGCTCAAGGTTGTGGTTTGATTGAAGCCCCGATAAATGACATGATGGTTTTCCACATTGTCTTCGGCAAAACCGTCCCTGATATTTCCTTGAATGCCATCGCTAATCTAGGTTATGCCGAGGCCCGGTTTTTTCATTTTGTAAATTCGGGCGATACCCTTCTGAGTGAATCCGAAGTAATCGGTCTAAAGGAAAATTCCAATCACAAGAGTGGCATCGTCTGGGTAAAAACAAGTGGATATAATCAAAACCAGGACACCGTACTGGAATATATTCGGTGGGTTATGGTTCTGAAGAAAACTGATCGTATTTATCTTGAACAGCCCATAATCCCGCAATACCAAAGTGTGGTTTCACCTTCGTCCTTGTGGATTCCGGCAGAACTGGATTTTACCTACTATGATACATCCCTGGCAGGAGAAAGATTTCTTTTGGGTGATTATACTCCTGGTGAAATGATAAACCATGTAGACGGGGTAACCCTTGAAGATGCCGAACACATGATGGCAACAAGATTATGGCAAAATACGGCCAAGGTCCATTTTGATGCCACCTACAACAAAAATGGAAAGCGCTTGATTTATGGCGGTCATTTGATTTCGATGGCCCGGGCCTTGAGTTTCAATGGTTTGGCCAATGCCCAGTGTGTTGTGGCAATCAATGCGGGATCACATGTCAACCCATGCTATGCGGGCGATACCATCAGAGCATGGTCTGAAATCATCGACGTACACGATTTTGAAAAAAGAGGAATTGGGGCGATAAGAATTAGAACCGTTGTAACAAAGGGCCAGGTAGGAGTACTTAGGGATCAGGCAGGTAAATACGATAAGGATGTTGTATTGGATCTTGATTACTGGTGCTTGATTCCGGCATAACGAGTAATGTTCAAGAATAATGGTGTGGTGGATTTTGTATCGCAATCGACTACCACATCTACTTGATTTCTTTAATCTTAATTAGACTTCATGAAATTGATTGCCATTGGGTTATGGCACATAAATAAAAACAATATTTCTTGAAGAAAAGATACTTGATGATTAAAAAAATTCTAAAAAACTAGCGTTTGCAATTGGATAAAATGAATAAAATCCACTCCCATCGACCACTTTCCCCTCATGCTACCATTTACAGGTGGCCACTGAATGCAATCATGTCGATCATGCACAGGATTACCGGGGTTGGATTATCTGCGGGTGGATTTCTCATTGTTTGGTGGTTTTTTGCCGGAGCCATTTCCGAGAGTTATTATGACTTCGTATCATGTATAGTTACCTCGATTTATGGTGATCTTGTCATGTTGGCTTGCCTCACAGGATTTTGGTTTCATTTTTGCAATGGAATCAGACACTTGTTTTGGGATGTCGGATTAACCTTCAGTGAAAGAAATGTAATGATTTCAGCCATTCTGGGTTTACTTGGAACAGCTTTTTTGACAGCACTTTCTCTTTTAAGCATTTATTTTTGGTACGGTTAAATGGGGTTTCAGACTCATTTCAGCAAAGTTGACGGGCTTGGTTCTTCCAAGGAGGGAACCCATCATTGGTGGATGCAGCGGTTATCAGCTGTAGCCCTTGTTCCCTTGTCCTTGCTGTTTGTTTACACCTTTATGCAAACATTGGGTTCTGGGTATCAGGGCTTTGTCGATACCTATTCCAATTTGGGCAATGCCATCGTCGCAATCCTCTTTTTAATCGTTGCTTTTTTCCATTTGCGACTTGGCTTGCAGGTTGTCATTGAAGATTATGTCCATTCCAAGACCTGGAAAGTCTTGTTCCTGATTGCGAATACCCTGTTTTGCTGGGGTCTGATGGGGGTAGGGGTAATTTCAATTGCACGAATTGCTTTCGGATTTGTTGGTTAGAGGGATTCAATGCCATCATACAATATTGTAAATCATTCCTATGATGTCGTGGTTGTGGGAGCTGGTGGAGCCGGACTGAGGGCAACACTTGGGATGGTTGAAAACGGATTGCGAACCGCCTGTATAACCAAAGTATTCCCGACAAGATCACATACTGTGGCTGCTCAGGGTGGAATCGCTGCATCCCTAGGTAACATGGGACCGGATGGTTGGCAATGGCATCTCTATGATACTGTCAAGGGTTCTGACTGGCTCGGTGATAATGACGCCATGGAATATCTCGTCAGAGAGGCACCAAGGGCAATTTATGAATTGGAACATTATGGTGTTCCATTCAGCCGTACCCCCGAGGGCAAAATTTACCAGAGACCATTTGGAGGTCACACAACCAAATTTGGTGAAGGCCCACCGGTTCAAAGAACTTGTGCTGCTGCCGATAGAACAGGCCATGCCATACTCCATACCCTATACGGGCAATCATTGAAGAAAAAGGCAGAGTTTTTCATAGAGTACTTTGCTCTTGATCTCATTTTTTCTGAGGATGGTGTTTGCCAGGGAATCGTGGCGTGGGACCTGGAAACTGGTCAGCTGCATAAATTTTCGGCAAAAATGGTTGTTCTTGCGACAGGTGGTTATGGTCGATCGTATTTTTCGGCAACTTCTGCGCATACCTGTACTGGTGACGGCAATGGTTTGGTAGCAAGGGCAAACCTTCCTCTCCAGGATATGGAATTTGTCCAGTTTCACCCAACGGGCATCTATGGAGCAGGTGTCTTGATCACTGAAGGAGCTCGTGGTGAAGGTGGTTATCTGACAAATTCCGAGGGTGAGCGGTTCATGGAGCGTTATGCCCCAACCTACAAGGATCTTGCCAGCAGAGATGTTGTCTCAAGATGCATGACACTTGAGATCAGGGAAGGTCGAGGTGTCGGACCTGACAAGGACCATATCCTGCTTCACCTCAATCATCTTCCACCAGAAATTCTAGCGGAAAGGTTGCCGGGAATATCGGAATCGGCAAAAATCTTTGCCGGTGTCGATGTCAGGAGGCAAGCAATACCAGTACTGCCCACTGTTCATTATAACATGGGTGGTATTCCCACCAACTATTGGGGTGAGGTTATCAATCCTTCGGAAAACAATCCCGATGCTATTCAGCCAGGGTTGATGGCCGTTGGTGAAGCAGCAAGTGCATCCGTTCACGGAGCAAACCGTCTGGGTTCGAATTCTCTGACCGATCTGGTAGTTTTCGGCCGAGCATCTGCCATCAAGGCGGGTCAAATTCTGACACCTGGCGAATCAGTTCCTGAAGGGGATGACAAATCCGTGGAAGCCATTGTGGACAAATTTGACAAGACCAGACATTCGAATGGAGAGATACCAACTGCTGAAATCAGGTTGAAGATGCAAAGAGTCATGCAGGAATATGCTGCCGTTTTCAGAAGTAATGATACTCTGGCAAAAGGGGTGGTGGAAATCAGGGAGATTGCCGCTTCCATGGACGATATTAAGGTAACCGACCAGTCCATGGTTTGGAATTCGGACCTCATGGAAACACTTGAATTGGAAAATCTCATGGCAAGTTCGCTTGCCACGGTTAAATCAGCCTATGAAAGAAAGGAAAGCCGTGGTGCACATGCTCATGAGGATTATCCCGAAAGAGATGACAAGAATTGGCGAGTTCACAGTCTGGCCTGGGTCAACAAGGCCGATGTTGCAATGACCTATCGACCAGTTCACTCGGAATTACTGTATTCACAGGAAGAAGGAGGTATCGATCCTGAAATCATAGCTCCAAAGAAAAGGGTGTACTAGGTTGAAACATTTTCTATTGATTGGGATAATGGCTGTAATGCTGGTTGGTTGTTCCGAACCAACAACTCAGAACAAGAGCATCAGAGACCATTTATGTGACGAAAAGCAAGGATCCCAGATAAAAAAAGGACCCCAAGTGAAACAAACAGGTACAGCGAAATTAGGGATAAATTCTGATGGTGAAATCATCAGATCGGTAGAAATAAATTTCGAAACTACCACCAAACTTGGACGAGATGATTTTATGCCATCAAGCAATACCCTTGCTCCATGCGATAATGACAATTAATAGAGTAGAATATTATGGTTGAATTAAGGTTACCCAAGAATTCAAGAATCAAGGCAGGCAAGGAGTGGCCCAATCCTACCTCTTCCGACAATATCAGGAAATTCAGGGTTTATCGCTGGGATCCGGATACGGCCGATAATCCTCGCCTGGATACCTATCATGTGGATATGGATGATTGTGGACCGATGGTTTTGGATGCCATAATCAAAATCAAGAATGAAATTGATCCAACACTTACATTCCGCCGGTCATGTCGTGAAGGGATTTGTGGTTCATGTGCCATGAATATCGACGGGGAAAATACCCTAGCCTGCATCAAGGGTGTTGATGAAATCAAGGGAGATGTCAAAATCTATCCACTTCCCCACATGGAGGTTGTAAAAGACTTGGTACCTGATCTGACACATTTTTATGCCCAACATGCAGCTGTTATGCCTTGGCTTTCAACCCAAACTTCTAATCCAGGTACCGAATGGAAGCAATCGCCCGAAGACAGGAAAAAACTTGATGGTCTTTACGAATGCGTCATGTGTGCCTGTTGTTCAACATCATGTCCCAGCTATTGGTGGAATGGCGATCGGTATTTGGGGCCGGCAGCCCTTTTGCATGCCTATCGCTGGATTATAGACAGTCGTGATGAGGGTACTGGAAAAAGATTGGACGAGTTGGAAGACCCCTTCAGATTGTACCGGTGTCATACGATCATGAACTGTTCCAAAACCTGTCCCAAGGGGTTGAATCCGGCCAAGGCCATCGCTGAGGTAAAGAAACTAATGGTGGAGAGAACAATTTAAGAAATACGGTTTCTTAAAAATTCTTGGCGAAATTGAAAAAGACCCATTTCAGCGAAACACATACTCCAGCCGGTTTCAATCCATCAACCATTGATTCCAGGGATTCGACACAAGACAAGCTAGTTCCGATAAGGGCTCAAAACCCGGGTATTGAATTGGACCATGGATTGATCGCCGAAATTCAAGCCAACCCTACGGCAATAATACATAGAACAAATACTCTAAAAAACAGACGTTCGGTTAAATCCCATTGGCAGACGGCCTGGTTATTGAAAGCCATAACTCTTATGGATTTGACCACTCTTGCGGGTGATGACACGCCAGGAAGGGTAACAAGACTTGCTGCCAAGGCACAAAGCCCGGTATCCATGGAAATCCTGCAAAAGCTCAAGGTCGAGAAGTGCAATTTGAAGGTAGGTGCAGTTTGTGTGTATCACGAAATGATAGCCCCAGCACTTGATGCCTTGAATGGGTCGTCAATTCCGATTGCAGCTGTATCAACAGGATTTCCAGCCGGTTTAACTCCTTTTGATCTGCGTTTGGCTGAAATCAGGGAATCCGTCTCCCTTGGTGCCCAGGAAATCGATGTCGTGATATCACGGAGACATGTCCTGACTGAGAATTGGGAAGAACTTTACGATGAGATCAAGTTGTTCAAGGAGGCTTGCAACACTGCCAAACTTAAGGTCATCCTTGCGACAGGAGAATTGGTAACCATGAGGAACATTGGCAAGGCCTCGATGGTTGCCATGATGGCTGGGGCCGACTTTATAAAGACTTCTACAGGCAAGGAACCCGTAAACGCCACCCTGCCCGTTTCGCTGGTGATGATCAGAGCCATAAGAAGTTATTTTGAACTTACCGGTAATCGGGTTGGCTTCAAGCCTGCTGGTGGTATTTCCAAGGCAAAGGAGAGTTTGCAATATTTGATGTTGATCAAGGAAGAACTTGGAACACAATGGCTTTCCCCTGGTCTTTTTCGGTTTGGAGCTTCGAGTCTCCTGAACGACATAGAAAGACAATTGGAACATCAGGCCACGGGAAGGTATTCAGCTTCCTATCGACATCCACAAGGTTAGTGCAGATGAATGTAATGAACATATTTGAGTCGATGGATTATGGTCTCTCGCCTGAAAGCAGAACAGAGGCAGATCAATGGCTTGGGAATAGAGGCAAGAAGTTTGGTCATTACATTGCTGGCGAGTATAGGCAATCGACCAAGCCCAACTATTTTACTACCTATAATCCAGCTACTGGGGAAGAATTGGCCCAAATAGCCTCTGGAACCAAGGAGGATGTTGACAAGGCCGTGGATGCTGCCGTCAAGGCACAAAAGAAATGGAATAAAATTGGCGGTTATCAAAGGGCAAAATATCTTTATGCCATAGCCCGTAGTATTCAAAAGCATGCTCGATTATTGGCCGTCCTGGAAACTCTGGATAATGGGAAACCGATCAGGGAAACCAGAGATCTGGATATCCCCTTGGTAGCCAGACACTTTTATTTTCATGCCGGATTGGCACAGTTGGGTGATACCGAATTACCGGACAGGATACCCCATGGTGTTTGTGGCCAAATCATTCCTTGGAATTTTCCCCTGTTGATGTTGGCATGGAAAGTTGCACCTGCTATTGCCCTAGGTAATACGGTTGTCCTCAAACCCTCCGAACATACCCCTATCAGTGCCCTTTTCTTTGCAGAAATACTATCTCAGGTCAACCTGCCGGCCGGGGTGGTAAATATTGTAACCGGTGATGGTATTACCGGTGAACATATCGTCAAGCATACCAATATCAACAAAATCGCCTTTACCGGATCAACTTCTGTGGGAAAAAGAATCAGACACTTGACAGCAGAAGACAATAAATCCCTAACCCTCGAACTTGGTGGCAAATCGCCCTTCATTGTTTGCAGCGATGCCGATCTGGATTCAGCAGTAGAAGGTATTGTTGATGCAATTTGGCTCAATCAAGGTGAGGTCTGTTGTGCCGGATCCCGTTTACTAGTACAGGAATCAATTGCAGATACCTTCCTTGCCAAAATCAGAAGGCGGATGGATGACCTACGAGTGGGCTCACCATTGGATAAATCAACGGATATTGGCTCAATCATCAGCCGGAAGCAGAGAAATCACATCAGCGAAATGGTTGCTCTTGGCAAGGAGGAAAAAGGAACAGTTTACCAACCACAATTGCCACTGCCACAGAATGGCTTTTTCTATCCTCCTACCTTGGTTACCGGACTAACACCAAGTTCGGTACTGATGCGAGAGGAGATTTTTGGTCCAGTCCTCGTAAGCATGACCTTTCGAACTCACAGGGAGGCAATCAGTCTTGCCAATAATTCGAAATATGGCTTGGCGGCATCAGTCTGGAGTGAAAACATCAATATGGCATTGGAAATTGCCCACGAACTTCAGTGCGGTGTTGTTTGGATTAATTCCACCAACACATTTGATGCTGCAGCCGGGTTTGGTGGATATAAGGAATCCGGATTTGGGCGGGAAGGTGGATGGGAAGGTATTGATTACTACACCAAACCCAAGCCCCCCAAAATGACAGTTCAAGCGAAAGCTAAATCGAAAGGTGAATCGGTTTATAAAAAGGAAATTCCCGAATCCCTGATAGATCAAACTCCCAAACTCTATATTGGTGGCAGGAAGGTCAGGCCGGATGGGGGCTATTCCCTTAAAGTATTGAATCCCCTAGGGGAAATTGTCGGTACGGTTGGAAAGGGCAACAGGAAAGATATCAGAAACGCTGTGGAAACTGCCAGATCGGCAAGTTTCTGGAAACATGCTTCTGCCTATAATCGGTCCCAGATCCTGTATTTTTTGGCCGAAAACCTTGCAATGCGGGAGAAGGAATTTGCTAGGCGGATAGAGTTGCAAACAATGTGTGATTCTGGAGATGCCTTGCACGAAGTTCGAACATCAATCGAAACACTATTCTATTTTGCATCATGGGCAGACAAATTCGAAGGCAAGATTCACCAAGTAGCTGCCAGGAAAACGGTTATGGCACTCAATGAACCATTGGGGATTGTCGGAGTGGTTTGTCCAAATCAATACGCTCTTTGGGGTTTTGTCGTAATGATGGCTTCCCTTGTCTCACTGGGAAACAGATGTGTTGTTATTCCGTCTGAAACTAGTCCACTGTCAAGTACGGACTTTTCCCAGATTCTTGATACATCTGATGTCCCAGCTGGAGTAGTTAACCTGATTACAGGAAATCATGATGATCTGGTAAAAACCCTAGTGGAACATGAAGACATCGATGCCATATGGTTTGCAGGTTGTTCAACTCAAAATGCTATGGTCAATAAAATGTCGGTTGGTAATTTGAAGCGTATTTGGTTACTTGAAAACAATTTAAATTGCTGGTATAATCAGAATTCAAGTTATTACAAAGAATTTTTGAAACATTCTGTTGAGATAAAAAATATCTGGATACCCTTTGGTGAATAATTGACTTGGATGTCAGGAATTTCATCACGGATCCGTTATGAGGTCTACTAATTTGAACTGAATTTAGTTCTTATTCTGAAGCCGATGTTCCCTTCCTTAATTGTGGAACGCGGTTAGTATTTTTTTGAATTTTGAAGTAGGTATTTTGCTATTTCGAATTTCTGACACTCTTTTCTCTACAGAATTCAGGTAAGGTAAACAGGAACTTATAATGGTTAGAAAGCGAAAAGCATTTGGATTTATTGTCGGAGAGAAAGTTGTTTATCCCTCTCATGGTGTTGGACAAATAGACGGGATAGTTTCACAAAATATCGGCGGTTCAAAGGAAGAAATGTTTGTCATTCACTTTGAAAGTGAAGGGCTTACCCTCCGTATTCCAATAAACAGGGTACCTGAAGTTGGTTTGAGGAATCTCGTCAGTGAAGAAGAACTTACCGAGGCACTCGGGCTGTTGAATGGGCGTGCCAGAGTGAAAAAATCCATGTGGTCCAGACGTGCCATTGAATATGATCAGAAAATAAATTCAGGATGCATCATCAAACTGACTGAAGTCGTGAGGGATTTAAATCGTCATGATCCCAACAAGGATCAATCCTACTCGGAACGACAACTCTTTGAAGAGGCCTATGGACGTTTGACCAAGGAAGTGGCGGCAGTCAAGCAAATCTCCATCCTGGAAGCAAAAGAGGTTATTTCAGACAACCTGTTGCACAAGAAATCCAAGACCAAGGAACTGGCTGCCTAAGCAGAAATACTCGATTGCTGGAAATGCATTCATTCCCAGCAATCAAAATCAACCTTTCCAATAAAGGTTCCGAGCAATCAGATCAGTTTTGTTTCCAGAAACCATTGGGTTGTCGGCAAGCACTGCCGCTCTCGGTACCGGTTTGACCTCCATCGTTCCATACCGAATCAAAACCACGACACCTCAATCCATATTCTACCCAGGAATTGGTTGGATAAACGGTTCCACTTGCACCCTGATATCTCCATCTTTCAGGCGCATTGTTTTCCAGTGCAGTCTGCAAGGCGAAGTTATGTGCAGATAAAATGCCGTCATAACGGGACTGGTCATACCTGGGGGTTGCAGTCTGAGTGGAAGCCTGTTGGGTCCCCGAAGCTTGTTGATTTCCTCTACCTGCTCTCTGATTTGCCAGTGAGTTTCCAATTATTGCACCTAGTCCAGCACCAATCAATGCGCCCTCTTCCTTGTCAGCATCGCTGGAAACAGCCATTCCCACACCGGCACCAATTGCTGCTCCACCCAAAGTACTGACGGTTTCATCATCCATTTCACAAGCAGCTAGCGCAAATACCGAAATGCCTGCCAGTACGATTCCTATCTTATTCATCTGCAATCTCCGAATTTAAATTAAAATTACTTTCCTTTTTTATGAACAAACCTATTCTTGCAAAAACCGGAAAGGGTATCAATTGACTAAAATGTTACTTCTACCTTATTCCACGTAAACCAACCACTGGGAAATTAGGTTTTTTTATCTGCTTGGCAAATAGCTAAACGAAAAAAATGATAATACAATGTATACGTTTGTATATCCTATTTTAGGGCTAATCAGAATTAAAATCAATTCAAAGTCAATCGGCAAAACACATGTATGAAAATTCAGATATGGGCAATCGCTCCAATTCCTTAAAGGGGGATTTCAGAAGTGATACCGTAACCCAACCCACAGAAGGTATGCTACAAGCCATGGCAAGTACCCAAGTGGGTGATGACGTCTATGGCGATGATCCCGCAGTAAACGAACTTCAGGAAAAATTTGCAACATTGGTCGGGAAGGAAATGAGTGTTTTGTTCCCATCTGGAACCCAATCCAATCTTGCTGCCATACTGACACATTGCGGTCGAGGAAGCGACCTCCTGGTCGGCAATAAATATCATACCTATGTTTTTGAGGCTGGTGGTGCTTCTGTACTTGGAGGTATATCGTTTACTCCTCTCCCTACCGAAGAGGATGGTTCAATCAGTAATGAGAGCATAACTTCTCATGTAAAACCGGACGATCCACATTTTCCGGAAACAAGGCTTCTTTGCCTGGAAAATACCGTATCCGGAAATGCACTGCCAGTTGATGTCCTGAGGAAAAACGCAGAAACTGCCAGAAAATATGGCTTGGGAATACACCTTGATGGTGCCCGCCTCTTCAATGCTGCCATCGAATTGAACGTCAATCCAACTGAAATCGCCAATATTGCAGATACTGTTTCCGTTTGCCTTTCAAAAGGCTTGGGTGCACCTGTTGGCACTTTACTGGCTGGACCTTCCCGTCTTGAAAGATCGATTAGAAGAAATCGCAAGATTCTTGGTGGAGGGATGCGTCAATCGGGGTATTTGGCAGCAGCCGGTATATACGCCCTGGATAATCATATCGACAGGCTTGCTGAAGATCACAACAGAGCCAGGTTATTAGCTAATTCCTTGGTTGATTTGGCTGAAGAGTCAGGGATCAGGATATCCCAAAACACCAACATGGTATTTTTTGAACCCCATCCGGATGATCATCAACCACTGCTTGATCATTTGCACTCTGATGGCTTTCTGGTAACGGGTAAAAAACCCGCATTTCGCTTTGTCACACATTTGGGAGTAAATGACCGCGACGTTGAAATGTTTGCCCATTCCATCAAGAATTTTTACAAGCGAAAATAATTTCCTGATACTAAGTGGGTTACTTTTTCAGCAACCTGAATTTTAACCCATAGAATCGATCAACAACCCAAATGGAAAAAAGTCTCCATAAGCGCCAGATAACCAGAAGCAAAATAATTACGATTCCAATTCCGAAATATCTGAACCAATTAAGGGGTTTCGTTTCACCGGGCCGCAATTCCCTGATACTGGTTACATTGGGATAGATCGAAAAGGTCCTGCTTCTGATTCCATAGTGATTGACCAAAACCCGTTCGATACCATCACCGGCCAGTCTCTGGGCCTGTGCCTGGATATCACCACTATCGAATTTCAGGTAGGGGGGCCATCTCCACCCGGTATCCTCATTGCGATATACCCTTTCCTGATCTGTACCGAAATTGACGCCATTGATAAATCGAATATCTCGATTTAGGGTTTCACCGGTTCCTCCCCTAACCCAGAAAACTGGATTTGAACCCACCTCTGTTCTGACGACTTCGGTACCTACGATGGTTACTACATCCTTTGACGGGAGAGTATAATGCGTAAGAAAGAAGACAATTGAAAGTATTACAAAAGTAAGGAGGTATTTGATATATTTCATTTTGCGTTAATCATTTATTTAGATGCCATTAATGCCAGCATTTGAAAAATTGTTTTTGTTTTCGCATACTCCTTGTGATCAAAACATAACAATAAGCAAAATTTATGAATATTAAAGAGCGACTGTTTGCCGAGATTGATAACCGTCAGGACGACCTGATTGCATTGACACGTGAATTGGTTGCCATGCCTACTCTCAATCCACCGGGGGACAATTACCTCGAAATTTGTGAATATCTGAAGTCCAGACCTCTCAAACCTTGCCTTCAGATATTCACAAATTTCGAGGTA
>WTGT01000154.1 GCA_011523445.1 Paracoccaceae bacterium | reverse complement strand
GGCCATAGGAAATGTACTTGGCCTGATCTGCCAGTCTTTGTGTATCAGTGGCAAATCTAACCAAACCCAAAACAGCTTCCAGTCGATCTTCGGGCAACCCTGTTGGAATAATCCAGCCATCATATTCGAAAACCTGGGCATCCCAAAGAATTTTAACTGGCTGTTTGGCTTCTTCGATCAAGGCAAAAAACCGACCGTTATAGGTAGATCCAAATACAACTTCACCGTCAGCAAGCCATTGCGGCGTATCGGCACCAGCTGACCACCAGATTACTTCATCCTTGATGGTATCGAGTTTGGCCAGAGCCCTGTTTTGACCCTCTTCGGTTTCAAGAACGTCATAGATATCTTCCTTGGCGACACCATCACACAACAAGGCCCATTCCAGATTGTTGATTGGCCTCTTTTCAAGTGATCGCTTGCCCGGGAATGCTTCGAGGTCAAAAACATCACAAACATCATCCGGCTCATTACCATTCCAGCTTTCAACGTCAGTTCTGAAACCAAAAGTGGTTGAATAGACGATCTGGGGAATAAAACACTCCGAGACCAAGGATGCACCAAAATCTTCTGAAGCGGGTGTGCCGTCCGGTGCCGGGTCAAGGATTTCATCAACATCGACTTCCATGGCCAAACCTTCGTCACACAATCTAATGGCATCTGATGGTACAGCATCAACAAGGTCCCAGGTCAAATTACCTGCTTCCCGCATGGCCCTCAATTTGGCAACTGCCTCATAAGAACTCTCGTCATGGATGATATTTATATCAGGATTGAGTTCCATGTATGGATTATGGTAGGCATTGATTTGGGATTTGGAATACGCCCCACCCCAAGAAACAACGGTCAGATCCATTGCCCAAGAAGAACTGGCGATAAAAATACAACCCAGCACTAGGGTAGATAGTTTAGTTAACTTCATTAATTTTCTCCGTTAAAACAAAAGAATTAGCTTTAAGTTGCTCCTTTATCATTTAGTGATGATTCGGACCAAATTAAAACTCTGGATTTAACTTATCAGATTTGGATTAAAATTGAAGTCAAATTTTGAGAATTCATAAAAATTTGCTGAACATATATCGGTTATGTCAAAACTTCTTTTTTGACTGTTTGATAGTCGAGGGCCCGACAATCCTTATTCATGCATCCAAGAGTTACCGTTTCGCCTGGTTGCAACCTTTGTTGTGAAGGAGAGTTTCTTGATTTAACAATAAATTCATCATTGTTCCCAACCCTGATTCTGGTTCTGAAAACATCCCCCATATATATGAATTCCAAAACCTCTCCAGTTATTTTCTGTGCACCTTCAGGACATCTTTCAGCTTCTGTTTCGACTCTTTCGGGTCTTATTGATATAAGGGTTTTTTCACCCACTTCCCCGACATTGACCGCCAATGCCGAAATAACCTGATCATTCTCAAGTCTAACATTGGCATAATCGCCTTCAAAAGACTCTACTGTCCCCTCCAATGTATTGTTTTCCCCTATGAACTGGGCTACAAAACAATTATTGGGTGCCTCATAAAGTTTATCGGGTGCATCGAGTTGTTGGATAATGCCATCATTGAAGACCGCGACCCGGTCAGACATCGTAAGTGCTTCTGTTTGATCATGTGTAACATAGACGACCGTGACACCCAACCGCTCGTGGAGATGCTTGATTTCAAATTGCATATGTTCACGCAATTGCTTGTCTAGTGCACCAAGGGGTTCATCCATCAATACGAGTTCGGGTTCAAACACCAAGGCTCTAGCTAGAGCAATACGCTGTTGTTGTCCACCGGATAATTGCCCAGGTCGTCGATTTCCAAAATCGGACATTTGTACCATATCTAGGACATGATTCACTTTCTGTTCCTGATCAGACTTAGACATCGATCTGACTTGCAAGGGAAAAGCAAGATTTTCAGCAACTGTCATGTGTGGAAACAAGGCATAGTTTTGAAAAACCATGCCAATCTCCCGTTTATGTGGTGGAATATTGTTGATGGGCTTACCATCCAAAAGGATTTCCCCCTGTGTTGCGGTTTCGAATCCTGCCAGCATCAAAAGACAGGTCGTTTTACCTGAACCTGATGGCCCTAACATTGTAAGGAACTCGCCCTTGGCAATGGAAAGATTTAGATCTTTTACGACAAGTATTTTCCCGTCATAGCTTTTTTGTACACCAGAAAAAACTACAAATCCATTATCCTTGTCTGTCATTAACCCACACTTTTATTTTAAACAATTTTTCAGCATCAAAGAATATATACTAACAAGTTACCCAAACAATCAAGGTGTCATTGATTTTAGGAAAAACACACAAAGTCAATTGCCAAACCGAGTTGGAGTGGCATTTTGTTTTTGCTTCAAATGGTATTTAGCCAGTTCCCAAATCAAAAGTGGAAATGCCTTGTGGGATAAAGTAGTACTGAGTGATGTTCTCAAACAAAGATTGGTGCGGTCGAGAAGACTCGAACTTCCACGGGTTTTATCCCACAGCGACCTCAACGCTGCGCGTCTACCAATTCCGCCACGACCGCAAGGGTAAAAACAATTAATACCCAAATATATATTAATTGGAAATCAATGGAGGATAACCACCAAGGTCCAAGATTAATATCCTTTGTCTCTAAATATAAAATAATTATTGTTTATCAACCAACCTAACTACAAGGCAGAAAAATAAATCAGATGGTTGAAATAAAAAAGTCAATTAAGCCGGTTGAGTATCCGGATGCTGTCCGAGTTATGGAAAAAAGAGTTAAAAGCATCTTGGAAGGAAGAGAACAGGAATTGTTATGGTTCCTTGAGCATCCTCCCATTTATACTGCAGGTACAAGCTCAAGGGATGAGGATCTAATCAATCAGTTTAACTTCCCGGTATTTGCTACGGGTAGAGGTGGACAATATACCTATCATGGTCCTGGTCAAAGAGTGGTTTATGTTATGTTGGACCTGAATATGAGAGGTAAAAGCATTCGGGGTTTTGTTAGTAAATTGCAAGACTGGATAATACTTACTCTTTCAGATTATCAGGTTATTGGGAAAGCCAACTCAGATCGAATTGGTATTTGGGTTGATCCCCGGGAAAACAAATTGGGATGTCCATTTGATGATGAGCGAAAAATTGCTGCCTTGGGTGTCAGGATTAGAAAATGGATAACTTTTCATGGAATTTCCATAAACATCAATCCGGAACTCAAGCATTTCAGTGGAATTGTACCATGTGGTATCAGAGATTATGGAGTCACCAGCTTGAGTGAACTGGGAATTGAGGTAACTACGCAAGAATTTGATGAAAGATTAATCAAAAATTTCAAATTTATATTTGATGAGCAGGATTGAATTGCCATCCGAAAAGAAACATACCTATAAGTAGGATGTTGACAATTTATACATCCAATGTTCCTTTATCCTTGATCACCAGTGTCAATACCAATCAATTCACCATTGCTTGTTTGAGGTGAGACTTATTCTCTCCAAAAACTGGTGAATTAATGATTAAGCAGTAACAGAAAACAAGTTCCTTGTTTAAAATTGTAAAAATCGTTGCTGCAGAGGATGAATTAATCATTTTACGGTGAATGAACTTATGGTTTGCCTCAAGCCGAATGAAGAATGAAGTAACACAAATAAAATTAAATATTTATTCCAACAGAAATTATCTGATTATAAGGG
>WTGT01000135.1 GCA_011523445.1 Paracoccaceae bacterium | reverse complement strand
AATCCGAACTCTCTCTGTTTATATCTTTTGGAAGTGGATTATACGGTTACCATTCAAAGTATGTGTGTACTACCCTTTGAAGTTGAAACGATTTGATCAACTCTCCTGACATCAAGTCAAGAACCCCTCAATTCCTGTGATAAATTGACCAGAAAATGAAATTTATTTTATCCACAATTACTTTTCTGATAGGATTCCAGCCCCCTTGATACTTCTAGAAAACCTGTCTAGTTGCCTAACCAAATTCAAATTGTTTTCAACTTACCGATAGACATTAGGGAGGGTAAAACCATTACGATTACATCGGAGAACATTCTATCCAGAAAAGATATCAGTGTATCACGGAAAGTGGTACTGGAGACTGAAAAAAGGGTCGGGTTTTCGAGGAGAAAACCGGTTCCGAATGATATCATTGATCAATTGGCCATTCGGTCAATTTATCTGAAAGAAAACAGCTGTATCCACGAACGGAAAGCAATCAGAACCATTATTGCTCGATCCATCGGGATCAGACAAGAAGAATTAAATATGGGCAGCAGGGTGAGTTTTGGAACTACCATACCCGAGTCAGGGCATTTTCCCGAGTGGTTCTTATCATCCAATTGGACAGATATCATATTGCTTCATGGTGCATTGACAAATATCACAATCAAGGAATTACAAATTAAGGGAAGGGCGATCATTAATGAAGTTTCAACACCGCTCATTTCCCAATATCCATTGCTTCTTACCAGTGACATTCAGTTTCTGGCCACCGGCGTAAGTCCTCATATATTCAGCACAAAAAAAAGAAGATCATCCAGGATTAGCTGTCAACCCATCCACAGGGATGATCTGGAGAAACTTCTGGAGGAGGGGTTGGCACCCGACACAGAGTTGGATGGTTTCTGTTCCTTGATTACCGAGAGAAATAATTATCCTGGATTGACCAGATTATTTGCACGAGCAATCTGGCTAACCGGTATGAGAACAAGTGAGATGTTCACCTGTATGGTAGTTAACTACAAAACTGGCAAGGAAGCACTCTCACTTCTGGATACAGGGTATTTCAAGAAGGCTGAACTTGATTCAAACCAGCAAGTGGCAGTTGGCTGGCTTGAAGAATTTGACCAAATCCTGGATGAGACCATTGCATCCTTTTCAGGTGAAGGTGGTATCCGTGGTCTCAGCCTGTATTTACTGACTCCCAAAATCGGCAATTATTCCAAATGGATTGATAAAAAGATCCGTATACAAAAGCTGGATGGAATAAGTCAGGAAGATTTGAAAACAATCCTGATAATGTCCTGTGTCAGGAAACTCCATCTATCCAGTAATGATAAATCCATTATCAGCAAGTATTGTTCACGCATTCTAGGGGATAACTCCGAACATGTTTTTCCAGACAGAGGTGATAGAATAACATTTCTTACCTTGCGTCATGCCTTCATGGATGAGGCTATGAAATCAATGGCACTTAAAAAAGCTTGTACCCTTACAGGTCTTACATCAAAACGAACAATGAGTAGGTATGACGACATATATTCAAGTTACAAACGGAATAGACAACACACACGCTGGTTTCCAAAACCTGATAAGCAGTCCATGTCTAGAATCAGAAAGAAAGTGGAGTCCAAATGGAAGAAGTCTCAGGAAAATGATTTGAGAAATACCGACCATCAAACCGTTCCCGACAAGGGTTTAAATGAACCTAAGGGTAAAGACTATGTTTACCAACCAGAACCGGGTTTGGAAAGGGATAATACCATAGGGATCGTAAATTTCTTCCGAAAGAAAGTTTTGGGAATTATTGGCAAAATTGAAAAATGATTGGTTTGATCTTATTTTTTACTTGCGGAAAACCGGATAGCTGCATGATTATATCATGAGGAAAGTCCGGACTCCACAAAGCATGGTGCCGGGTAACTCCCGGCTGGGGTAACCCAAGGGACAGCGCCACAGAGAATAGACCGCCAAAATGGCCTTACAGGTTATGGCAAGGGTGAAACGGAGGTGTAAGAGACCCCCACGTTTTTGGTAACAAAAATGGTAAGGCAAGCCCCACCAGGAGCAATGCCAAGTAGAACTGTAGGCTAGTTTAGCAAGGTTGCTTTGACCTTACAGTGTGGTAGGCAGCAAAAAATGAAGGGTAACCTTTGTTTTAGATGAATGGCTATCGAAGAGTGTCAACTCGGAACAGAATCCGGCTTACAGGTTTTCCGCGTTTTTGTCTTTGTCTTGTTGAATAGGTAAATTATTTACCTAAATCTAAAACCTCCACCATTTGATGGATAAATTGATAAATCGGGAAGGAAGTAGTTCTGATGGCCAAACCAGCTACAATAAAAATTCGACTTAACTCTACAGCCGATACAGGTCATTTTTATGTAACCAAAAAGAATGCCCGTACCATGACCGAAAAAATGCGTGTCAAGAAATATGACCCTGTTGCACGCAAGCATGTGGAATATAAAGAAGGTAAAATTAAATAACCTTCTCCCTTTCAGGAAAATACCCAGTAAGCAAACCAATTCAGATTGGTTGTTTCTGATTTTGTAGGATATGGATTTTTTTCTGAATACAGACCTTTCCAAACTACCAATCAATTAAATCGTAATTGACACTCATCTTTCGATTTGAAGCCCTGAACTCAAACAGGGGTCTCGTATAAATTTTGAAAGTAAAGCAAAAAAATACCAGCCTGATCTATCGACCAGGCTGGTATAGAATAAATTTCTAAATCGGTTTTGAAACCTGATTATTCCCTTTGTCCAAAGAGATGAAGAAGTAGTAAAAACAAGTTCAGGAAGTTCAGATAAAGACTCAATGAACCAAGTATGGCTGATTTCTGCAACCAAAGTTCATCACCTCGGGTGGCAAAGTGTAGGTATTCATTTTTCAACCGCTGGGTATCGTATGCTGTAAGTCCGGCAAATATCAGAACTCCAAGTATTGAAATGGCAAAGCTCAATCCGGGTAGGGCAAAAAACAAATTAACCAATGAAGCTAATATGATTCCGATAAGCCCCATTATCAAAAACGATCCCCAACCACTGATGTCCTTCTTGGTGGTATAGCCCCACAGACTCAGACCTGCAAACGCAATTGCCGTGACAAGAAATGTATGTACGATCGAATACCCGGTATATACAAGGAATATGTAAGAGATCGAAAGCCCCATCAGACCTGAAAAAATCCAGAAAGTTGTTTGAGCCCCAGACGGTGACATCTTATTAATTCTTGCACTAAGCAAGAAAACAACACCCAATGGTGCCAACATTACTACCCATTGTAGGTGAGTGGCATAAATCAGTTGCATCAAGGCTAAACTTGTGCTGCTCAGGTAGGCAACAGCACCGGTAATTAACATTGCCCCTGCCATATAGGCATAGATCCTGTTCATATGTGCCCGTAGACCCTCGTCTATTTGTGCCTGTGTTGTCCCGATTGGGTTAACAGCTTGAAAACGATCCATAGTGTCCCTCTTACCAAGTAATTAGTAAATAATTGTTTAATGATATTTTGTCATTCTTGCTTGGAATTTCAAGAATGGATTGGCCGAAAAGAAACCATTATTTGCTAAATTGAATGTGGAAAAAAGTACAACAATCTGTGATTTTAGGGGTCATAAATGAGGTTGGTTCTTTCAAATACCCTTAGGAATTCTAACAACCACCTTTCCGAT
>WTGT01000004.1 GCA_011523445.1 Paracoccaceae bacterium | reverse complement strand
GAACAATTCCCGGCAAAAGTACAAGACCCGTAATAGTCAGCGCATCGGCTATGAAAAAGGGTGCTACACCCTTGAAGACATCCTGGACCGAGAGTTCCGGACGTACACCGGCCACCACAAAACAGTTAAGTCCAATCGGTGGTGTGATCAAGCAAAGTTCGGCCATTTTCACGACAATGATGCCAAACCAGATTCCACAACCTACGGCAGTCATACCGAAGGCACTGTCGGCAGCCGTTACATCGACACCGCCATTGAGGGCTATGACAGCTGGAAAGACCACTGGGAGGGTCAGAATAAGCATCCCAATGGCATCCATGAACATGCCGAGAACTGCATAGGCCAAAAGGATCAGGACAAGGGTAAGCAATGGGCTTTGGTCCAGGGAGGTTATCCAATCCGAAAAAACACCAGGGAGGTCGGCAAAGCCCAGAAAACGGACGAAGATCAATACACCCCAGATAATGGTGAAGATCATGACGGAAAGTTTGGCCGTTTCCATTAGTGCACTTTTGAGCTGAGGCCACCGCATTCCTCGGTAGACGGCCATAATGAATACAACAAAAGCTCCGAGTGCACCACCTTCGGTTGGTGTTCCCCAGGCATCGCCCCCGAAAGGATTGTAAATGAACAAAATGATGATCGAAATAACGAAAAAAATCGGAAATACCGGTGGAAGTGAACGAAACCTTTCAACCCAGGTAAATCCGCTTACTGGTGGTCCAAAGTTTTTGACACTAATAGCCATGCCAACGATCAGGACTCCATAAACCACCGCTGAAAAAGCACCTGGAAGAAATCCTGCCAACAACAATGCGCCCACATCCTGTTCCACGATGATGGCATAAATGACAAGTATTGCCGAAGGTGGAATTAGGGAAGCGAGTGTCCCGGCAGCTGCTACCACCCCTGCTGCAAAGCGTTTGTTGTATCCAATGGCAGTCATTTCCGGAATGGCAATACGGGCAAAGACTGCCGAAGTGGCAACGGATGCACCGGATACGGCTGCAAATCCAGCCGTGGCGAAAACTGTGGAAACCGCCAATCCACCCGGAACCCAGCCAACCCATCGTTTGGCAGCTTCAAAAAGGGCCTTGGTCAATCCGGCATAGTAGGCAAGATAACCAATCAGTATGAAAGTGGGAATGAGTGAGAGAGCCTGTGTCGAAATCTTGGAGTGGGGAACTTGTCCTGCCGTCTTGACTGCTACGGTCAAGGCCCAGACAAATTGGTCCGGATCATAGGCACGCTTGTCCCAGAATATCCAGATCAGACCAAACATCCCGGCAATGGCTGCCGCAAATGCAACCCTCACACCGAGGATTACCAGCACAAGAAGAAAACCCGAGACTATGAGGCCAATTTCGATGGAGTCCATCGCAGCCTTCTCCCCTAGACCGATGTTCCGTTTTCGTGTTCGAACCCGGAAACGGCTTCGGCCTCCTGCTTGGCGATCTTTGAAGCATCTTCAATTAGGGGTACGGCAACAGGTTGGAGAGTACCTGAGATAATTGCCCGGACATAACCCCATACCTGTAGGACCAAACGTAGAAACAATACGGAAAAGGCTACTGGAACAAGCAATTTGGCTGGCCAGAGCGGCAATCGGATATCAAGGCTTGAGTCACGACTCCAATAGGGTGCCGACCAGTCGAATGATCGCTCAAAATGTGCCCAGCTTCCCCACACCAGCAGTAGAATCAGAACCATTATCAATAGGGTACCTATGAATTCGGCAATCCACAGCGAGCGGCCTTTCAGTAAGCCTATAAGGATATCCATGCGGATGTGTCCACCAAGTCGCTGACAATATGAGATACCTATGAATGCTATCAGTGGCATGGCTTGTTCAATCCAGTCTACATATCCTGGAATGGGATGATTGAAGAAATTCCGTCCTCCCACACTGGTGACCGCAAGCAGCATTAACGAAAATACTGCAAGACCTCCCAAAAGGGCCAAAAAGGATTCGATCTGCAACAGACGACGGTCAATTCTGCTGAGTAATGATCCGTCTGTCAGAACTGAGGATGAGCCAGCCAATTAATCATTATCTATTAGTTCCCCGCCGGTAAAATATTACCGACGGAGAATCATTGTTTAATCAGTTTCCGGCGATCATGCTCGAAACCAGGTCATAAAGTTCCTGTGCCGGCAGACCACGAGCGGTGTTTTCTTCAATCCATGCCTGAGCAGCAGGTGTTGCAACAGCTTCACGAAAGGCGGCGAGCTCTTCATCGGAATAGGTAATGCGCTCAATACCCTTTTCGTCAAGCAGTGGTCCCCATTGTACCATGGTCTTTTCATTGTAATTGGTGATGTAATGAGCTAGAGCTTCATCAACGGATCCAAGAAGAGCATCCCGTTCGGCATCACTAAGGGAATTCAGGGCATCCGTATTCACAACGACAGGGCAATTGACCGTACCCGGATTGAGATTCGTAGTCCACCATTTGGCACTTTCAACCGTACCAAAAGACATGTGGGCATGTGGTGCAAAGGCCACCGCTGAAACGACCCCACTGTCAAGTGCCTGACGGACTTCGGTTGCTGACATTGAAGTTGGAACAGCGCCGATGGCTTTCATGGCCTGTCCGATACCACCGGTTGCCCTGACAGCTAGTCCTTCAAATTCAGCAAGTGTTCTGGGACCATCGCCAACACCTGCAATATTGTACTGCGGCAAGGGAGAGGGCATCAACAGAGTAGCATTCCATCTGGCAAGATCTTCAATGGCAGCTGGATGCTGGTAAACTGCTTGGGAAATTTCCACTTCCTGCTCAAGTGATGAGACACCGAGAAACGGGAGTTCGAGGACAGTAATGGAAGGATTTTTGTCGTAATGGTATCCAGCGCAGAATTGTGCCATCTCGAATGCACCAATTGAAATTCCATCCAGGTTTTCACGGTTGTTGGACAATCCGCCATAAGACAGGTTGAGGGTAAATTCACCACCCGTCTTTTCACTGACAAGTTCAGCTAGTTTCTCGACATGTTCGGTAAATGCCCGGCGTGTACCCCACAGGGACACGTTCCATTCGGTAGCCATGGCTTCGCTGACCAGAATCATTGAAAGACAGCCGGCAATGGCATGTTTAAAGTATTTTGCTTTCATGAATTTCTCCTGCTAGATATAACCAACCTGACCCGGTCGGTGAAAATATATTATGCTATATCTGATGGTTATTGATGTCAATTCAATTGATTCCGATTTTCAACCAATGAAACCGACAAACTTATACTAGGCCACCAGCAAGATTAAGACTTGAAATAATAATTTGGGGGATTCTTATGGGTCTAAACAGCAATAAGTTTTTTCATTATACCTGATTTTTTCCCATCATGGCAAACAGGGTGGCATTTCCTCCTGCTGCGGTTGTATCTGTACAGACAAGACGTTCATGAAACAGAAACTCCTCCATTTCTGTTGTTGCAACCAGAGGAATGAACTTATCCATTCGATCAGCCAGAGCAGCTCTTGCCAGCCTCAGGTCTTCCTCATCACTCCATAAAGCGACAATCTCGAAGCTATGTAAAGTTGCCAGATGTTCTCGGTCAAGGAAACCCGAAATACCATACTTGCCCTTGGTATCAGGACAAATCTCGACTGCGGTACATCCAGCAGCAGAAGCAATTTTTGCTTGGTTTTCACAATCCTGCGAGGTTGGTCCCAAACAAAGTACGATGCCTCGTGGAAAGTAGTTCATTTGGTTTGTCTCACCGGTCGGACCAGGAAAATTCTCTGTTTTTACTTTCGGGATATTCCTATTTACTTGGTCAATGAGATTCTGTGCATCAGCAGGATCAACTAAAGCCACATCAGTATTATCGGATGGATGTAGAGGTAAATTCTTTTTCTTAAAACTATTGACCAAACCAGGTCCCCCGGCCTTGGGACCAGTTCCGGATAATCCTTCTCCGCCGAAAGGCTGGGATCCAACGACCGCACCAATTTGATTTCTGTTTACATACATATTGCCAATCTTCAGCTTATCGGTAATTGCCTTGACTCGACGGTCAATCCGGGAGTGCAAACCAAAAGTTAAACCGAATCCTCGGGAATTTATCTCCTTGATGATCTTTTCAAGATTCGAAATTTCAAAGGTACATACGTGGAGAACCGGACCGAAAATTTCTTCCTTGAGATCATCAATACCCTGAACCCTGATGACTGTTGGGCCTACAAAATATCCATGGGAAGGGGTTGAACACTTTTTGAGTATTCGACCATTATTTTCCGCATCTTTGAGGTATTTTGTGATTTTAGTATATGAGGCTTCATCAATCAGTGGTCCTATATCCGTATTTGTATTCCAGGGATCACCAATCCGTAATTGATCCATGGCACCAAAAAGCATGGTAAGAAAGGTATCTTCAATATCCTTTTGCAGATATAGAATTCTCAAGGCGGAGCATCTTTGGCCGGCTGATTGAAAAGAGGAGATGATAATATCTCTCACTACCTGTTCGGGTAGTGCAGTGCTATCCACTATCATGGCATTCAACCCTCCGGTTTCGGCAACAAAACGGGCTGATGGATGCAGGTGCTTGGTCATATTCTTTTGGATTATTTGTGCCGTTTCAGTAGAACCCGTAAAGGCCACACCTGATATTCTGGGATCAGAAACAATTTGGGTTCCGACTTCAGACCCTTCACCGAGAGTAAGTTGCAATACATTTTTTGGCACTCCGGCCTCATGCAAGAGGCACACAGCCAATTCGGCGATTAAGGGAGTTTGTTCGGAAGATTTGGCAATAACACCATTGCCACCAGCCAAGGCACCTGCAATTTGACCGGTAAAAATGGCAAGAGGGAAGTTCCAGGGAGAGATACAACTGATTATACCTGCAGGTTCACAAGAATCCTCCATTGTTGTCGCCTGATAAGCATAATAACGCAAGAAATCCACGGCCTCCCTCAATTCACCAACGGCATCATTGATTGTTTTCCCGGCCTCCCTGCAAAGCAAGGCAAAAATTTCAGGAGCATTATCTTCGTATAGGTTTGATGCCTTGGTTAACACATCGGCCCTCTCCCTGCCATTGGATTGGAACCAAGTGGAGGTGTTTTCCAATACATTTGATACATCAGATTTGGAAGAAAACCTGCAATAACCGACGATGTCCTTTGGGTTGGAGGGATTTGATATGGTCTGAATCAGGGAATTGTTTTCATCAGCAGATTTTGTTGCTGATTGGTTCCATTGGTGCGTATGGTGCGGTTTCCTTGAGGTTTCAATTTCCTCCAGGACCCTTGGATTGCGAAAATCCCAACCTCTGGAGTTTTTACGTTCGGGTTCAAACAAACCTTCTGGCGGCCTAACTACCTGTAGGTTTCTTTCTCTGGCTTTTTTCAGTAAATCAAATGGATCAGAAACAATATCACTAGCTTGTAGTTTGGGATCGGCGAGTTGATTGAGAAAAGAACTGTTTGCCCCATTTTCCAGCATCCTACGGGCAAGATACGGCAGAAGTTCCTTGTGTTCACCAACAGGGGCATAAATTCTGCATTTGCTATTATGTCTTGATCTAATGATCTCATGAAGGGCTTCTCCCATACCATGAAGACGTTGAAATTCAAAGGGTTGATCTTCCTTGGCAAATTCCAGAATACTGGAAACGGTGTGAGCATTGTGTCCGGCAAATTGTGGATAAATCCTGTCCGTCATGGTAAGTAATTTTCTGGCACAACAAAGATAGGATACGTCAGTTCCAGCCTTGTTTGTATAAACTGGAAAATCCTCCAGCCCATCCAGTTGGGCTTTCTTGATCTCGTAATCCCAATAGGCTCCCTTGACCAACCGAACAGCAATTTTCCTGTCCAATTCCAGGGCTAGTTGGTATAGCCAATCAAGGACAAATGGTGCTGATTTTCCATAGGCCTGTACGACAATCCCAAATCCGTCCCAACCCGCCAATTCTGGAGATGAAAGAACCTTTTTTATCACTTCCAGGGATAGTTCAAGCCGATCTGCCTCTTCCGCATCGATACTAATTCCCATGTTGGCATCCTTGGCCATCAGGGAAAGGGTTTTGACCTTGTCAACCAACTCAACCAATACTCGGTCTCTTTGGGTCCATTCATATCTGGGATGAATGGCAGAAAGCTTGATTGAAACACCATGATTATCCCTGAAATCAGGAGAGATACAGTTTGGGGCCAGTGAAGTTATGGATTCCTTGTAAGCTTCAAAGAAAAATTCAGCATCCCTTTCAGTTAGTGCCGCTTCACCGAGCATATCATAGGAGTAGAGGTACCCCATTTTTTCAGCAACACTTGAACGGCTTATTGCTTCACTCATTGTTTTACCAAGAACAAATCTCCCTGCCATCTTTTTGACAGTAAATCTTGTTGCAAAACGAACGAAAGGAGTAGTTTTCCATTTGAGAAACCTTCTTGGCCACCCACTAATTCCCTGCCTGGTAGTTCCTTGAACGCAAAAGCTGGCAAAGTGAAGTCCGATTGTTAACAGGTTTACGAGCCAGGTAGAGGAGTTTCCCCTTTGGGTACTCCAATCGACAGAATTCAGTTTATCTGCTATGAGGGCATCCATATTATTTCTATCGGGTACCCTCATGAGGGCTTCAGCAAGGCGCAAGATCGCAACACCGCCCTTGGTTGCCAACCCATATTGAGCCAAAATCGAGTCCAACAAACCAACTTTGGAAGAAGATTTGATTTCGTGGACCAGCCCTTCTGCATCTTGACAAATCTTTTCCCTGGTCCGGAGGGGAATTGCTGCCTCAGATATCAAATTATCCAGTAATTGATTTTCTCCTCCTACCTTGGCAGAAAGTTGTTCCGATCTGATTTTGTCAAGGATTTGTGTCAATTTCCAACTCTAGACATACAAATTTTACCGGGAGTGACCACAATTGAATATTCTTCAATTTAAATATGCTTTGTGTAGTATAACTACCAATTTTTTTAGTATAGGTAAAAAAAAGATTCAAGCAAACAAAATATCTTTGGAAATACACATAATAAGTTCGGATGTATCTGGAAATACTAACAAAAGGTTTTCTCAAAATCTTTGTCTAAATAATTTTACACATTGACCAAGCTGGGGAATTGGTGTCGGATGTAGGCAGTTTTGCAAAAACTATATGCTTGACTAACCTTTAATAAAGGTCTAAAACCTTTTTGGTTTGGTGGGATTATTCCTACCATGATTTACTTGGGCAATCGAACAATCCGAGTAACTTTAAGCACTCAAGGGAGAAAAATCATGAAAATCATTTTCAATTATTTGTTCAAGATAATGCTGCTACCAGTAGTATTCATTTTATCAGTTACAATGGTACAAGGGGAAACAATCAAAATTGCACTCGCCGAAACACCATCAGATGAATTGGCTGCATTCTTCGTGGCACTAGACAGGGCCAGGGCAAATGGGCTTGATTACGAATGGACAGCATTCTCTGATGAGGAACTTGCCATTCAGGCAGTCCTAAGTGGCGAGATGGACATTGGATTTGGTACTCCATATGCAGCCATGCAAAGGTCAAAAGCACCCCTTCGAATCATATTCCAGCTATCCAAGCTGAAATTCTTCCCGGTCACAAACAAGAATTACAATTCACTAGAAGATTTAGACGGGGAGCCAATTTTACTGCACTCAAGGGGTGGTGGTACAGATTCCATAGCCAATGTAATTGAAGACAAGGTTGGAATAAAATTTGGGCAACGTTCCTATGTTCCGGGTTCTGCCAACCGGGTAGTTGCATTGGTAGCCGGACAGGCCGATGCCACTATTATTGACCTGTCAAACAAAAACAAGGTAATGCGGCAGCATGGGGATAAATTCAATGTGTTACCCATGTTCGATGTAGAGGCTTCGGATGAGGCGCTTTTTGCCAATCTTGAATGGATCATGGAAAATGAGGAACAGGTCCAAATTTTTGTAAATGCCCTTTGGAGCGTATGGCAAGAAATGAATGCCGATCCAACCATCATAAGCAAAGAAACCGATCCTGATGGCCCAATTGGACAGCTCCCGCCGGAAATCCTGGGCAATCTGGACAACTTCTATATGGAAGCGGTAGAAGGTGGTCTATATGATCCAAACGGTGGTGGACGCAAGGCTGCCATGGCTGATATGGAGTGGTATAGTCAAGCAGGACAGTTAGAAGGAGATGTGTCAACATTGAACATCGAAGATTTCTGGTATCTGGCACCACTTGATGAAGCAGCAAAGTAAATTATCAGGCACGGCTTCACCCGTCACCGGGTGAAGCCGTGAATTCATGCAAAAATTATGAGTAGATCACTTAATCTTAAACTGTTATCGGCAATAGTTGTTTTCGGTATCTGGGAAATTGCCGGTCGAATCCCGATCAGTTATGGATTCCCGACATTTTTTGAATCGATGGTTGCACTATTCAGCATGCTCATCGATGGCACGCTATTACTGGCTTATATGGACACTCTCAGACCCTTGGTGGTAGGGCTACTTATTTCTGCATTCCTCGGGATTGCCCTGGGTTTGTGGATTGGCCTGAGCAATTGGTTCGACTGGCTGGTTTCACCAATATTCATTATAATGCAGGCAGCACCCTTGGCGGCACTAATTCCACTCCTTGTCATGGTTTACGGGATTGGCCTGACTTCAAAGGTGTTCGTTGTTTGCATCATGGCCATGCCGGTGATCGTTTTGAATACTGCAGGTGCTGTTCGTAATACTCCTGTAAACCTGAAAGAAATGGCAGCTTCTTTTCTGGGTACGGACAAGGACATCATACTAAGGGTTATAATCCCCTCAGCATCACCGATAATTTTTTCTGGTCTGCGGCTAGGTACTTCAGCAGGGTTTATTGGAGCTATCCTGGCCGAATTGAAGATAACACCCACAGGTGTTGGGGATATCATCACGTTCAGCCGCTCCATAGCCGATTATCCGAGCATGTATGCAGCAATCTTTTCGATTATTTTGCTTGCCGTATGCTTCCTCAATCTGCTGGAAATTATAGAACGGACACTCTTCAGGGGGAATGTGCGTGGTTACGTTTCGGATTAAAGTTCATTTATCCTAGGGAGAATTGATGGAAATCGCAGTATCAACACGAAATATTTCCAAGACATATCCGGGAAATGTGGAGGCACTCCGGGATCTTTCATTGGAATTTCCTAGAGGACAACTGACATCCCTGCTTGGACCTTCTGGGTGCGGGAAAACCACTTTGTTGAAGATTATTTCGGGTTTGCTTGAACCCACTTCCGGAGAAGTTGAGGTGAATGGCGAACCGGTTACCGGCCCTGGTCCAGACCGGGCCTTTGTATTTCAGGATTTTGCCCTGCTACCTTGGGCAGATGTATTGCGAAATGTTGCATTCGGACTTGAACTCCGCGGGATCCCGGTATCAGAAAGGGAAGATATTGCTCAACAACATATCAAAAATGTTGGGCTGGACGGATTTGAAAAGAGTTTTCCCCATGAATTGTCCGGTGGAATGAGACAACGTGTTGGTTTGGCACGAGCCCTTGCTGTTGAGAGTGAGGTTTTGTTGATGGATGAGCCATTTTCTGCCGTTGATGAACAAACCCGGCGCAAGTTCCAGGAGGACTTGCTTGGCTTGGTTGAGAGGGAAAACAAGACCTTTATCTTTGTTACCCATTCCATCGAGGAAGCCGTCTACGTCTCCGACCAAATTGCGATACTGTTGCCCCGACCAAGCAGGGTCCATGAAATTCTCCGTCCGGAGAATTTAAGGACCAAAGGGGTTTCAGACATTCGTAGGGATCCCGAGTATCTAGATACAGTGGACCGCATTTGGGCATCATTGCGTTCGTATGTGGAATAGCTTGTAATGTTTATCAATGGTATCAGATTACCTGGCATGTCCTCACTGATTATCTGGGGATTGTTATGGGAACTTGTTGGGCAATCAGGACTAACCTTTTTTCTACCACCACTATCGGAAATTCTGATTACCCTCTATGAAATTGGGGACTCACCTGCTTTCCTCAAGGCCTTGAAGGAAACCGCGCAGGCTTTTACTATCGGTGTGAGCGCTTCTATATTGATTGGTATTCCGGTAGGGATATTGATGGGGAAGAATCGCCTGTTGGACGAATTGCTCCTGCCTTGGGTCAATATCTTTCTGAGCGCTCCCCTTACGGCTTTGGTTCCGGTACTGATGGTTCTTTTTGGTTTTGGCATGAGATCCATAATCATTACGACTTCCCTGTTTGCCATCTGGATCATCATTTTGAATTCCCGGGCCGGTGTACTGCAGATCAATCGTTCCCTCGTTGAAATGGGACGATGTTTTGGTGCCACCCCATTGGCTGCCTTCATAAAAATTTATTTCTGGGCAGCCCTACCTGAAATTCTGGGTGGAGTACGAATTGGAATAATCCGTGCGGTCAAGGGAGTAATAATTGGCCAACTCCTAATTTCTCTGGTTGGCTTCGGTGCCTTGTTTGAACTCTATTCGGCAAATTTCCTTATGAGCCATTTTTGGGCAGTACTTATTGTATTATTTGCCCTTGCTTTCACTATTTCCGAGTTGCTGGCTGCTTTGGAACGCAAGTTTTCTTATTATGCGGCCAACCGATAAGTCGGATCATACCCACATATTTCAAATGACTTTCGTGGTAAGGGTATCCAATCCTTCAATAATAACCTCTAATTCATCGCCCTTCTGAACTGCTGAAACTCCTGCGGGTGTACCGGTAAGAATAACATCACCCCCCACAAGTTCAAAATATTCCGAAAGATAGGAAATCAATTCAGGAACCTTCCAGATCAATTGGTTTAAATCACCATCCTGGCGTACCACACCATTGACCCTCAGTGAAATACTGCCCTCCGAAAGATGGCCAACATCCGTTGCAGGATGAACTGGACCAATCGGGGCCGATCTTTCAAAAGCTTTGCTAATCTCCCAAGGCCTGCCAAGTTTCTTTTGCTGGGCCTGAATATCACGGCGGGTCATATCCAGCGAGGGAGCATAACCATAAACATGATCAAATGCCTGATTGACGGGAATATTTACACCTCCTGATTTCAGAAGTACGGCCAATTCCACTTCATGATGGACATCTGAAGTTTTTTCAGGATATGGAAACTCTCCCGAAATATCGAGATTACTGGCATTTTTCTGGAAGAAAAATGGGTCCTCCCGATTCGGATCATGTCCCATTTCTATGGCATGGTCGGCATAATTCCGTCCAACGCAGTAGACTCGATTTACCGGGAATCTGGCTTTTGTACCAACGATTGGTAAGGTGGTAATTGGTTTGGGTTCGAAAGGAAATTGTGACATAATGAACTCATACACCTTGAATTTTTCTTGAAAAGGCACGGTTCACCCATCCTGAATATAAACAAAATGGTGTGGAAACCTTTTTGGTATGCTAGTTATTGCTTGGGGAATTACAAGTTATGACCGGAAATTACCTGCTTGGGATTTTTGATATCTCCATTAGCCCAGTTAATGGCTTTAGGAATATTGCATGACATTATTTTTTGAATAACAATCCTTTCAATCAATAAAGTGGATATTTACACAGGACATCTCGTACCAAGCCTCAAAAATCAGGCTAAATGAATCTGGTGATTTTTTTGTACATTAAGTACTGGTTACAACCAGGAAGGAATAATATCCCTGTTAATTATGTCTGTGATGGTCGAAGATTTTTTTATACAGGCCCATTTATCTCCCTTGACCAATATTTCTGCAACAGTAGGTCTGGTATTGTATTCTGAGACCATGACGGTGGAATAGGCACCGGCAGTCATGAAAGCCATAAAGTCATCTGGTTCAAATTCAGGTAGGTTCCTGTTCTCGGCGAAGGTGTCACTGGATTCACATATCGGACCCACCACATCGAATTTTTTGTTTCCTTTATCGATTGTTTCCCTTATGGGTTTTATTTCATGGTATGAGGAATACATTGCTGGTCGAATAAGATCATTCATGGCAGCGTCAATCACAAGAAAATCCCTATTTTCACCTTTCTTTCGATAAAGTACCTTGGCAACCAAAATACCCGAATCTGCAACTATAAATCTACCGGGTTCAATTTCGATTTCCAAATTCATATCACCAAATAAATTTCTTACTAGCTGGGAATAATCACCAACCTTGGGAGGATTGTCATGTAAGGGATGATAGGTTACACCCAGTCCACCACCCAAATCCAGTCTAGATATTTGCAGGTTCTTTTCCCGTATGAGGGATGCAACCTTTCCAAAGGCTTTTTCGTAGGGCCTCAGGGAAGTAATTTGTGAACCGATATGAATATCCAAACCCAGTAAGTTGATGTTTGAGAGTCCAGAGGCAACCTGAAAAAATTCTTCCACCCTGGTTATGGGAATGCCAAACTTGTTTTGGGCTTTACCTGTTGAAATCTTCTCATGAGTTTCGGCATCAACATCAGGGTTCAGCCTGACAGCAATTGGAGCAATGAGCCCTAGATTTCCAGCCACAGTATCGAGCAGGTGAAGTTCTGAAAAGCTTTCGACGTTGAATTGTCTTATCCCCCCGGTTAAGGCGAGCTCCATTTCATCTCTGGTTTTACCCACACCGGAGAAGACAATTTGATCGCCAGGACATCCAACAGCTTTGGCCCTCTGGTATTCACCCCCGGATACAACATCAAATCCTGCCCCCAGTTCAAACAAAAGCTTCAATATTACCTGGTTTGAATTCGCCTTCATCGCATAAAAGACATGGCCTCCAAAACTGGCTACGGAATTCTTGACTGCAAGAAAATTATCTTCGATTTGACTTGCGGAGAAAACATAAAAGGGTGTTCCCACTTCACTTGCAATGGAAGGGATATCTACTCTGTCAACATGAAGTATCCCGTCAATATATTTGATATGAGTCATATATGGAAATTTCTTGAATGTTCTGAAATTGAATTTGGCATTTGAAGTAGTAGGAAACTGGTGACGTTCAAATTCTTCCTGCTAGAATAAAACTTCCTCATGGGGATTGTCAGGGAAGGTACTTTCAATTCCGGCTTCGGGGACTGGGTTATCCTTGTAACCACAACCATTTAATCCCAATCCCAGTAAAAGTATCACCAGAACTATGCGCATTTCAGAGTTTCCTTCCAATACTGTATTTGCCTTTTGACACTTTCGGGTGAAGTCCCGCCCTTGCTATTTCGGGACTGTACCGAACCTTCAACCGAAAGGGTATTCAAGGCTTCAATCTCAAGGTCGTTGTGAACACCCTTCAGGTCTTCAAGCGTCAAGTCCTTCAAGGTACATGATTTTTCCTCTGCCAGCAAAACCAGTTCACCCACAACTTTATGGGCTTCCCTGAAAGGAAGATTATACTCCCTGACCAAAAAATCAGCAAGATCTGTCGCCGTTGAAAATCCCAATTCGGAACTTTTCTTCATGGTTTCTACATTGGCTTTTAAATCCTGAATCATGCCAGTCATGACTTTCAGTACGATTTCAATCGTTTCAGCTG
The DNA here is from genome assembly GCA_011523445.1 of Paracoccaceae bacterium. Lineage (GTDB taxonomy): Bacteria > Pseudomonadota > Alphaproteobacteria > Rhodobacterales > Rhodobacteraceae > MPNP01. Next base: position 2,144 of record WTGT01000004.1, on the reverse strand, counting down.
CATCAAAAACCGGTTCCTTGTCCTCCTGAAGATCTTTTGAGTAGGCAAGAGGGAGTCCCTTGATAACCGTAAGCAGAGTTATCAATGCCCCATTAACTCGACCGGTTTTGGCTCTTATCAGTTCTGCCGCATCAGGATTTCTCTTTTGTGGCATAATGGATGATCCAGTTGTAAACTTGTCACTGAGTTTGACAAAATCGAACTGGGATGTTGTCCATATTACAATTTCTTCCGACAATCTGGATAAATGAGTGGCACAGATGGCCGTAGAGGAAAGAAACTCCAGGGCGAAGTCACGTGAACTAACACCATCAAGTGAATTCATCATGGCACGGCTAAAGGACAGCTCGTTGGCGGTAAAGTCAGGATCAATGGGGAAAGATGTTCCTGCTAGGGCTGCAGATCCCAATGGCGATTCATTCAATCTTTTCCTGGTGTCCATATACCTTTCCCGGTCCCTGTCAAGCATTGATACATAGGCCAACAAATGGTGTGCAAAGGTAATCGGTTGTGCGCATTGTAAATGGGTAAAGCCCGGCATTACTGTATGAATGTTTTCACTGCTCTTCATGACCAAAGCCACTTCCAGCTCATAAATCAGGTCCACAATGGCATCGATTCGGTCTCTCAACCAAAGGCGAAAATCAGTTGCCACCTGATCATTTCTGCTTCTAGCCGTGTGGAGTTTTCCTGCAACCGGACCGATAAGTTCGGCTAGTCGGGCTTCTATATTCATATGAATATCTTCAAGGGAAACCTTCAGTTCAAACTTGCCTGTTTCGATTTCCGACAGAATGGTATCCAAACCATCTAGAATTGATTTGGCTTCATCTTCCTCAAGTATTTGTTGTTTGGCCAACATTTTGGTGTGAGCCTTTGATCCCTCAATGTCGAATTTAGCCAATTTGTAATCAAAAAATATTGAAGCATTGAGATTTTCCATAATTTCATCGGTTTGGTTTTTGAAACGACCGCCCCAAATGTTATATTTGTCTTTTACTTCAACCATCGGATTTGCTCCTCCAAGGAAGATATTACAAAATGTATCAATATAATTACCGTTTCCTGATTTATCTCTTTATTTTGCTGATAGCAAACCCCATGACAACATTGGGGTACGACTCAGCGACCCTGATAGACATGAGGGAAGGCTCCCTGGAGCGATTAATCATCCATAAGGAACCCATTGCAACCTCAGGAAATAGTTTTCAGGATCTGGAGCAAAATGATGTTTCCCTTGATGATTTTAAAGGGAAAGTCGTTGTTCTGAATTTTTGGGCAACCTGGTGTGCACCTTGTCGCAAGGAAATGCCAACCCTTGATAATCTTCAGGGTATTTACGAGTCCGGTGAAGTAGAGGTTGTTGTCGTACACGTAGGTCCAAGTAGAGGCAACGAAATAGAAGAATTCTGGCAAGAGGAAAACATCAGGAATATTTCCAGCTATGTCGATCCCAATTTATCCTTTGCAGGCTCAATGAATGCCTTTGGCCTGCCCACCACCATCATACTGGATAAGGAAAGTCGGGAAGTAGGTCGCTTGATTGGTGACGAAGAATGGGACCAGGAGGGTGTCATTGCCATTTTGGACTTGATTGTGAATTCAAACTGATATCCCATGCTAATTATCGATAAAAATGACTCATGGCACGAATGAAAAAACAAACCAGATAAGACCAAGCAATTGAGGAGTGGTATTTATCCCTCATAGTCTTAGAATATTCGTTATTTTGTTGACCTTTCATTTCGCATTGAAAAGGTTAGATTTATATTTCCCAGTAGTAATCGTAAATAATAAGTTTTTCATAAAATGTCAGTTTCCAAGAATCAATTTAATCCAGATTATGCAGTCCCGCCAGGGTGGTTACTTGAGATTACATTAGAGCACAATAATTATTCGCTGGCAGAATTTGCCAGTAGATGTGGAATCAGTCCCAAACTAATTAATGAGATAATCGCTGGTAAAGTTCCCATTGATACTGAAACCGCGATTCAATTTGAAAGAACTACCGGCATAGATACAGAAATATGGAATCGTATGGAATCACGGTATCAAAATCATCTGACTATGAAAAAAGAGGTTAATATTACCTAGGTAACAGATAGTATATAAGTGCCTTTTTCAGGAGTTTAAAAAATTGACAA
>WTGT01000262.1 GCA_011523445.1 Paracoccaceae bacterium | reverse complement strand
TCTTTCTGGTATTGGTAATCCTTCACCTGAAGGTATGGACCATTACCCTGTTTGTTTCAGCGGCAATATTCAACATCTGGCTGGAAAGTAGGGGACTGAAAGTAATGCATTTGCACCGCTATATCAAAACCTACCTGATAGGCAACTACATCCCTGCCAAAGGATTCAGAAACCAACGCTATCCGGTTTCCTACGGGTTTGAAATCGATGAGATGTAGTTTGGCCTGATTACAAGTTGGGAAATATATTTTTCAATAGAAAAACAGCTTTACCCATGAAGTTCCAAAATCCTGTTATCATGGGAGATTCTTGAATTTCGGGTAAATCAGAAGTATTGGCAGCAAAATCAACAAAATGGATTGGTGGTAATTTACTGTTGGATTCTCAATATTGGGAATATTCTTCACCAAGTCAACAACTGCGCCTAGCCACGATTTTTCATAATCATACACTGAATCAGATAGTTTCACCGTCCGTTGAAAATAATCATTTTAGTGAAAAAACAATTGATTATTAATGATTAAATGTTGGCAATATTATTCATTAAGCAGATAGATCATCAAGAGTATTTATGAGAATATTCCTCTGATATGATTATGAGCTCAATTGAAGGGCTAAACAATAAATTCATTGTGCACTTGCTGTTAGACTTTAATTGTACTCCAATTGTAATAGTTTACTGTATAAATACACCGACAAAATTTGTTTCAAATTCTATGCAATTTCACATTGGCAATTGCTGAAAAACCTCTCAACAGTTTCAAAAAAATAGAGAAACTTCATAAACGATAATTCAACTTTCAAATTTTAACTATTCAAAGCTGTATAACGTAGTGGAAAACTCTAAAAGCAATACAATTGATAGGAAGGATATCAACAAACAATCCGTGTCATGGAGCGATATACAAGTTTATTCAGATATTCATCATACAATTGATCAGATGGCAAGATTACCCAAAGACAATAATCTTTATTTGGACAAAAATATCGCTCATAAAGCTCTAAATCTGCTTGGATACTTTAAGGAACAATTGAAAATCCGCCCTCCAAAAATTATAAACCAAGATGGAGAGGCTCTTGCTTACACTTGGGTTATTGGGAATATCAAAAGATATCTTATAGTGGCTGATGAAGAAGTAAGCTTAATGGATCTTACTCTTGATGGGCAAGATTCTTATGAAGAAGTTTTATCACAGGATGATAACCTGCCATTGGATAAAATTAAGGAGCGATTGCTTGTACAAACTAATTCTCTCAGTACATAAAAAACACAATGATTAGGGAAATGGTCATGCCACATTACCCTATCTCAAATACTTGTTTAACGAAACTTTAATCCTTCTGTGAAAAGGAACGATATGCCTGAAGAAGTTAGAAAAGCCAAAGATGGAAAAACCATCTATTTCCAGATAAGTGCATGGTATAACGAGGAAAATGACAGAATCCACATTGCATCAAGTAAGACAAAAGACTCCAAAGGATTTATTACTACAGTTAATGCTGATCCGAAATCGAAGCGGGGACACCCGAACCTTTTCAAGAAATTGGCTAAATTCCTTCGAGAGAACAATGTACCGGCTCCAGATACTGATGGACTCTAATCAGAAACAGTTTCCTGATACATGATAACCAGTTGCCGATGTTAATGACCGAAAAGTGTATTATTAGCAGATGATTTCCTAATCTTGACTTTCTCACGTCCGACCCTCGACCATACCAACGAAATAACTGTCCAATACACCTTTACTTCCTTTCTGGGTTAGTGTTCCTTTTCTTAAATGCTTTTCGGATAGCAGAATGCCTAAAAGTAGCTCATCAGGGGAAGAAGGGGGTAATTCCTCCTGCCTTTGTATCAGCAGATCATCATTCAGGAGGGTTTGGGTAATGGCTTCTACTGACTCCATGAAATTCACATCCCTTGACTGGTCCAAGCCTGGTGCCTTGTCGGTAGGACCACGGACCAGCAGGAACTTGTTAGCTCTGATATTCGGTATCCAGTATTGACCCGTATAGAAGGATCGGGCCTTGACCAGGACGGATCCCATCATGAAATAAAATTCACCTTCCCGCAGTTTTTGCAAATCACCTATTTTTACCCTGCTTTCCACAACGAATTCCGCATCCTGCCGGTCAACCCACTTGGTTCCAAACAGTCCGTATTTCTGTTTTCTACCTGATACCACGGGAACCCTGTGGGTCGAGAACTTCTTGCGAAGAAAATCCCAGGTCTTATGGGCATCCTCCATGGCACCTGCTACGGTCAGACGGGAATTGGCTGCGGCAGATTCAGCTATTTGAGGTGAAACCGCTTGCATGGCAGCCATATCCTGACCAGAAACAACGATCATGAAGCCAAGGGAACGGGCCTGTGCCATCATGGTATCAATGCGCTTGACCATGTAATATCCAGCTTCATCAAGAATGACCATGAATGGGGTGGGAGATCTGGTTGGTTTGGCATCAACAAGTTTTTGCTTGGTTCCCATGATGGCTGAACCGGAAACCTTCCCCATCATCATTTTGAGAACGGCCACAATGATCCGTCCGCAGCTCCGCATTTCTTCTGGGGCTTTCTGTAGCGCTGGTAATAGAACAACCAATATACGCCTGTTTAAAACAACATCCTCCATATCAACCTCGCCGAAGGGAATTCGGAAAATATGACCATAATCATCAGCTAGGGATCCCAAGGGTTTGGTAAGTTGCATTGATAAAAAACCATGCTGTTCCACTGTCTTGCTTTCCTGGGGCAGTCCATTGATTGCGTTGTAAAGACTGAAACCGGGTAATGAATCAAAAAATCCTTTGAGGGCCAATCTTGAGGTATCTGAAAATTCCCCTTTAAGTGAACGAAGATACAATTCAATCATGCCTCCCTTGGATCTTATGTCCTTCCAGGCTTCATCAGGTATATCTGCAATGCAATTGATTTTACCATCCACCAAATGAGTTTTGTCTACCCCTTGGCCCAATGGGAGATAATCCCTGATTGATTGTACATTCAAAAGTACATCTCCGGCATCTCTCATTTCGCAAAGAGCCCTGATTGCTGAGGTTACAAGTGACATGGCCCGGTGTTTCCACATATCTGTACCACCAGCAGCATTACCCATGAGGGAAACGATAAGGTTCATCAGTTGATCTGGAGTGCCATGTGAAAAAGGATTAAGGGTATTGGACTGGACGTCTGGTCCACCTGCACGGTTATCCTGTTTGCCCCCGAGATCGGTAAAATTCAGGATACGGTAATCATCCTCCCTACCAAATTTGGATACCAGCGACCATGTTCTGCCGTGAAACTCTGTGGTACCCTTGCCATCTACGAACAAAAACCCCGAGTTCCACATGATTGATTGGGAAACCAATCCCAAGAGGAATTCGGAATTATGTGTAACAAGGTAGGATTCCATTACAAACAGCCCCTCAGCGGATTCCACCTTGATACAAGTCATGTCCTTTTCCAGAACCTTGAAGGATTTTATCAACTCATCTCCCTGCCGAGGGGTCATTTTGCCCAAGGTAATCTGTCTCTTGATATGTTCCTTCTTGACCAGGGCTTCCGATCGTGAGTAAAAACCCTCCACCTCGACTATTTCCAATCCAGGTTTTTCATATTTATCAGTGAGTACAAAATGCCCATCAGAGGTTTTGTTTAATCCGGGTATGGAAGCCTTGATATAAATCCTTCCTTCGATGATCAGCTGCAAGGCCAATCCTCCCAG
>WTGT01000089.1 GCA_011523445.1 Paracoccaceae bacterium | reverse complement strand
AGACTTGACCAAGCGATTTTTCTGATCTTTCGGGGAGCAGAAAGACATTTTGCTCGGTTGGTCCAATGATCTCAACCTCGACAAATGAATTCGGTAATGGGTATTCCGATGGGTTCAATTCAGAATCAAATTTTATGTACACAGTGGCAAGCCTACTTTTTGGAGCAACGATAGAACCCAAACCTGTTATAACACCACCCAACTCTTCTGTTGAGGTCATTACATTGGCGGTACGACCAACAATGGGATCCAATGTTTGAATATCCTGCATCTCGATCGGTACGTCCACACGGATTGAATCAGGCCTGTATGCCAAACCCAGGATGGATGCGGTCCCGGTGGTCTCGGCTGTACCAGCCAATTCTCCAATTTCCACGGATGATGAGATGACCTTGAAATTATATGGCAGGGAGAGTTCGGTTTTGGTTAATTGCAATCGCGCCAGATCCAATTGAACACTTGCCTGATTTCTCAGGGCTTCAAGTCGATCAACATCTGCTCCAAGACTCTTTTGTTTTTCAAGTTCGATTTCATGAACAGCAAGTTTATATGCTGCTTCTTCCACTTCAAGTTCGTAAACCCTTGGGTCAATCTTGATAAATACTTCATTGGCTTCAATTGTACCACCAGGTTCGAATTTTGAAGAAACCCAGACGACTCGACCCTTTACTTCAGATGTTATGGTAACTCTTTCTTTCAGGGTAATTGAGCCGGTTGTATCGAGCTGAAAATTATAATTTTGACTCTCTGGCTGCATGATAGTGACTATAGGCGGTTGCTTTTCCCCCAAAGTTCCATTTTCATCAATTGCAACCTGCTCAGGTGCGCGTGCAAAGTATATTGCTATAGCAATGATACCAACTATGACAGCAATCTGGAGATAGCCTATCCAATTGCCGCGATCATCTTTCGTGTCTTCCTTTTCCATATGAATCATGCCCTCCTATCCTACCCTTCTAGTATATTTAATAGAAAACTGAAATTATTTTTCCGTAAATAACTCAACAAATTGCAATAGAAATGTATGTGGGTCTAATCAAGATGGAAACAAACCTCGCTGGTTGGCAAATTTCAGATAGGGATCAAATGCTTTTAAGATATCATCAGATGATATGCCATAATCATTGATGTTGTATCGATGCTTTGACTCCATCTTTCGTGCACGTTCCTGTTTAGTCAGATAGGTCTGCATATTTGCTATGGATTGGCTATCCAATTCCCATTCAAAATTTTCATAAATCTTTTGTACAGTTTCAATTGGGTCCTTGATCAGATCCTGATAACGAATATCCATGAATCGGTTATCAAGTTCGGGGGATGATTCCCGCATGGCCATTGCCTGATTGAGCATGTCACTCATAAATGCAAGTTGTTCCCTGCCAATGTCAATTTGGGATAGCTCATCCCCGAAAATGGTACGCATCCTTTCAATAAAACTAAACCAGGAGCCCATGAAAGAATCAGGAGACCTATGGGTCTGGATAAAGACAGCGTCCGGATAAGTTTCTACCAAGGTCGCCAATTCCTTAAGGTGGAAGGGCATCTTGAGCAACCAGTTTCGTTGATCATGTGGAAATTTCTGTCTGCGTTGCCAACTGAAATGTTGCAGGATACGGCGATGGTGACGATAGGCTTCCCCTGATCCCGTATTCATTATCCAGTCCGCATAATCTGGCACCTGATTTATTACTGTAAAAATCCAACTTGTGAAGGCCAGGTTAAGAAGATAAAAATCTTCTTCTGGTTCATCGGGATCAATATCATGCAAACCTGATAACCTTTCATGAAGTTCAAGCGCGTCGTAAATCGATTTGAAATAATTTCTACGCGGATCACGGTTTGCCCATGCAACTTCCCTGTAATTTCCATCAAGAAGAACCGGGTCATTCATTTCATAACGTAGCGTGGACCAGAACCGTTGACCCCTTGACATCAGCCTGTGTAACAGGGTTGTTCCTGTCCTGTTGATACCGATGATAAATACCGGTTTTGAAATTTTCTCATTTGAAATTTCAGGAAAACGCTTGAGTTCGTAGGCCAACTCGGCATTTTTCAGCAAATTACGTGAGATAAGATATGCGTTGCTCGAAAACCTTTGTGTTGGCAGTTTTTCATTGGTTACTGACTTGAGAGCCTTGATATGTTGGTGAACGGCATTTTGCATCCATTCTGGAAAAGCAGTTTCAAAAGGGATTTGCAGGTTGGTGGCATGTTCTTTGGCCCGCTCAAGTATAGGGCCAGTATTCAATTGAGGTTCAGGAATCTCCCATGGCCATTGTTCCGGATTCTGACAAATCCAATTGTAGGTGCGGTTATGGTTAATGACGAGTGGCGGCCAACGCAAATCAAACCTGCAATCCGTTCGAATAGCCTTATCGCTGATTGGCTGGCCAATATTAATTGATCGATTGTTGAATACATAAGGTTGTAAATAATCAAGCAGAGGCCAGTAACTATAAAGCGGTGAATCGTTCCCACGGGTTTGACACGCCCGTCTAAATTCTTCGTAAGAGACCTCTTTGAAATTGATACCAAAATCACTGTATTTCAGTTCCTCAAATTCTGGATTTGGATTGCTGCAGTGATAAATCGGGTATCCTTTCTGTGGATTGAATGAAATCGCCGTACAGATACGGGCAAGAATATCTGCTGGTTCATTGTACAGATGGGGTGAAAGACCCGGAGGAACAATTTTCAACTCCAAGGCTGCTCCAAATATGCGACAGTCGATATCGTAGGCATGATTGTAGCCATTACTCGCCATATGGGTTTTTGGTAAACGAAAAATCGTTGCTGGCATCGTGCTGGATTGAGCATATCTTATAGCCTGTTCACTCACGAGCTTGCTCCAGAGATAACCAACGATGCTGATGGGAAACTTTCTCTTCATTTCATTGATATCCGGTATTTCGGAATCTGAAATAAAGTGCCCCGAGTATTCCTTTGCGAAACCAAAGAAATATGCTGGAAATACCCCGAGTGTTGACGCGTAAAAAAGATGCTTCAAGCGGTTTTGCAAACAGAGTTCCAGAATGGATGTCATGCTTCTGGCATTAACTTCACGAATTTTATCATATGATCCAATGAGCGCTACATCTGCGGCAAGATGATAGACAGCATCAATCTGTGAACAGAGGTTATCAAAAACACTTTTGTCAAGCCCCAATCTTTCCAGTGTAATATCACCACATATGGCCTTGATTCGACCCGAATGATCATCATCCCAGATTTCTGCCTCGACCATGGCATCTTTAATCCGATAAAATGCCATATCATCATTGTCGGCACGAACAAGGCAATGGACAATGATATCCTCTTTTTGTTGCAGTAATTCCTTGAGCCAAAAACGGCCGATCAACCCAGTTCCACCAGTCAAAAAAACATTCTTGAATGTGTCTGCTGGTATCGCTGGGTCTGGTTTTGATCCAACAAGCACCTTGCGGACTGATGTCTTGATCATGTCCAGGTCCTGCCTGCATTTTGGTGGAAGTGTACCTTGAAGCTCAGGAATTTCCATGTTTGAACCTTTTTGCATCAGTAATATTTTCTTCAAGTTGTTATCAAATTTATCAATCAATAAAATGACAATTCAACTACTACCATACAAATATTATGATCAAGAAAGTTGGTTACATGTGCATTTTTTATTCAGTATACTTACCTCGCTTCAACAATTTGGCCATATTCAAGGATAAAGTCCTGATACCAAATTCTGTTACAAAA
>WTGT01000145.1 GCA_011523445.1 Paracoccaceae bacterium | reverse complement strand
GGTTGCAACTTCACTCAATTCATTTATCCATTATCACGAAAATAGTGCCTGGACCTGGGAACATCTTGCTCTTACACGGGCACGTTCGCTTGCCGGTAATGAGGAATTGGGGATAGAAATTGAGGCTTTCAGGCAAAAACTTATCCACAAACTCGAGGATTATCCCAAGATAATTACGGATGTCATAGATATGAGAAGGCGGTTATCTGAAAACACATCTGTTGAAAAAAAGGAAGATGTATGGGAATGCCGTTTGGGCAAGGGAAAGTTGCTGGATATTGAATTGCTTGCCCAAGCAGGTGCATTGATAACCAACTGCATGGAGAGGGATATTGGTTCGCAATTGCTGGCCAGTTCAACTAATGGTTTGATGACTCGGGAAGAATACGAGGAGCTTTCTTCTCATTATTCATTGTTAAGGCAGATCATGCAGGTTGCCAGATTAACGGTTGAAGGTGATTTCAGTCCAGACACGACGGGTAAGGGCGTTATCGAGATTTTATTGCAACAAACCGGCATGAATTCCCTTGAGACATTGAGGGGAAAGGTTCAAAATCAAACAGAAAATTCCAAGGCAATCATTTCAGATTTGATTGACAATCGTTGGATCAAGTGGGTAGATGGATAAATGAGCAAAAAGTTGAATTATCATTCAGCAGACCCAAGGGGTTTGATCTACGAAGCTTATCGGATGGAGCCCCTGAAGGATGAAGAATACAGAAGCATTTTCCTTGACTGGGCCTTGGGAATTCCTATAGAGCAAGATGTTTTTGGGTTGATTAACGACCTGTTGGCAATGTACCAAAGGGAGTATCCCGATCACCCCATGACTAGGATCCTACGCGAAGGCCTGAAAACCAACAAAACCAGAACCAATCGACGTCGGTCAAGGGCAAGTAGGAAGGATACGTCCTGATTTTCTTCAACAAACCAATACAGGTTTTATCAATCGTTTTGAATCCGATAACCCTTATTGTACGATTTTAATTACCATAGGTGGTGTCAAACTTACAGTAGTTAAATCCCTATCATTAATACTACTTGGGGCGGTTTTCAACGGGGATATATTCCAGATTGACCTTACCCATGTACTTCTGCCTAGGTCTTCCGATCTTAAGAGTAGGATCAATAATCATCTCCTTCCATTGCGAAATCCAGCCAACAGTTCTAGACAGGGCAAAAATCGGAGTAAACATCGAAGTTGGGAAACCCAGGGCATCGAGAATTATACCTGAATAGAAATCCACATTCGGGTATAGCTTTCTTTCTCTAAAATAATCGTCCTCAAGGGCAATTCTTTCCAATTCCTTGGCAACATTCAGAATGGGCTTGTTCTTGCTATCGACCAGATCAAGTACGGCATCAGCTGATTTTTTCATTACATGAGCCCTTGGATCGAAGTTTTTATAAACCCTGTGACCAAAACCCATCAACCTGAAGGGATCATTCTTGTCCTTGGCTTTTTTCAGGTATTCCGGAATTTTGTCTGGTGAACCAATCTCATGAAGCATTTTCAGGCAGGCTTCATTGGCTCCCCCATGGGCAGGCCCCCAAAGGCAGGCAATTCCGGCAGCGATACAGGCAAACGGGTTGGCACCTGATGATCCCGCCAACCTGACGGTTGAAGTCGAAGCATTTTGTTCATGATCGGCATGGAGCATGAAAATGCGATCCATAGCTGTGCTGATGATCTCATTGTTTTCGTATTTCTCGGGTGGTACCGAGAAACACATCATCAGGAAATTTGAAGAATAATCAAGATCGTTACTTGGATACATATACGGCTGACCAATGGAATATTTATAGGCCATGGCAACGATGGTTGGCAACTTGGCAATCATCCTGATGCAGGCGATTTCCCTTTGCTGGGGATCATTTATATCAATGGAGTCATGATAAAATGCCGAAAGTGCTCCGACCACACCAGTTATAATCGCCATTGGATGGGCATCCCGACGGAATCCCCTGTAGAAATTAATCAACTGCTCATGAACCATGGTATGCATGGTAACACGTTCTTCAAACCTGACCATTTCGTCATAAGTTGGCAAATGATCATAGAGCAGAAGGAAACATACCTCTAGAAAATGGGAATGTTCGGCAAGATCCTCAATGCTGTACCCCCGGTATTGTAAAATCCCTTTTTCTCCATCAATAAAGGTTATGTCCGATTCACAGGAAGCCGTGGATGTAAATCCGGGATCATAGGTAAACACATCGGCTTCTTTGTAAAGATTCCTGATATCAATAACATCCGGCCCGGCTGTTGGAGATTTAAATGGAAACTTGTATTCTTTACCATTAATATCCATTGAAACAAATCTATTGGCTTTTGTCATATGACCTCATTTAATCGTGTTCAGTTGGAGAACTGAATATCAATATTTGAAAGTAAGTCCTGTTTGGTTGAACCAAATCTAAGCAAGTGATGTAAACCCGAAGTACCTTACTGCGTAAGGAGGTGCTTATTGTGATTTTCAGGAGTATTACAACTACTTTAATACATACTAATGGTAATCATTCTTGTCAACCATATCACAGGCTGGGTTATCAAATATCAATGAATGATTCACTCGCTTGGAATATTGCCCCAATCATTTATTGAAAGTATCAATCGGCATAAAGTAATTGAATACTCAAAAGTATAAAATGTCTTCGGATGAAAAAATACTATTGACCCGTAAAATCAAACTCGTTGTTCTTAGAGGGTCATTTTGGTGGCTGAAGCAAGCCTGTTTTGGCTTTCTGCCTTGCCCAGGACAATCATTACATCAAACACGCTCGGTGAAACCGTTTTTCCTACCAAAGCGGCTCGTACGGGTTGTAAAACCTTTCCGAGACCCAAATTTAATTTGGACCCGAATGCAGAGGCATATTCCTCAAGGACAGCTCTTTCCCAATTGAGGTCAGTCAACCCCGACAAAAAATCATTTAATTGCGCTTTTGGAGTAGATGAAAGGATCTTAAGGCTTTTTTCATCATAATTTACATTTTTATACCTTACAAATTCAAGACCATTCCAAACTTCATGAAGTGTTTTGGAGCGTGTTTGTACCAATGGAAGGGCTTTTTTGACTAGTTCCTCCTTGGCCTTTGGAATATTCCCGGATTTGCTGTATTCAATAAAGGTAAGCAAATTCAGATAAAGCTCTTCAGGCTTGAGGTTGGCAATATATTGACCGGAAAGATGTTTTAGGATTCCGTTATCTAACCGAGAAGGGGATTTGCGCAAATCCTCCAATTTAAACCTCTTTATGGCCTCGCTTGCAGTAAAAATCTCATCTGTACCATGACTCCACCCCAACCGGGCAAGAAAATTGAATACCGCCTCGGGAAGATATCCTTCTGCCTGATATAATTCCGTACCGGTTGAACCTTCCCGCTTGGAAAGTTTTTTGCCTTGATCGTTAAGTATAAGCGGAACATGTGCGAAAACTGGTAAATCCCAACCGAAAGCCTCATAAATCAATTTTTGCTTGAAGGTATTCGCAATATGATCATCACCTCGTATGATGTGGGATACTTCCATATCATGATCATCAACGACAACGGCAAAATTGTAAGTTGGTGAACCGTCTGATCGAAGGATGATCAAATCATCAATCGTATCATTGCCGATGCTAATTTCACCAAACACCTTGTCCTTGATGATTGACTTTCCGGTTTCTGGAGTTTTAAGCCTGATTGTATAAGGCAAATCTGGATGCTGTTCTTCAGGAACTTCTCGCCAAGGACTGATGAATAAGGTTGTACTTCCTCTGGCTTTGAGTTCTGCTCTTATATCTGAAATTTCGTCAGGAGTGGCGAAACATTTATAGGCTCCCCCCAATTGAAGCAACTCCAAGGCTTTCTCCTTATGTATTGCTTGTCGGGAAAATTGGCTGATGGGAGCATCATCCCAATCTAGGTTTAACCACTTCAGGCTAGCTAGGATTTGCGCTGTTGCATCCTCGGAAGACCGTTCCCTATCGGTGTCTTCGATACGGAGTAGAAACTTCCCGTTATTGGCTCTGGCAAACAACCAGTTGAACAATGCTGTTCTGGCACCCCCGATATGGAGCCTGCCAGTAGGGGAGGGAGCAAATCTTGTAACAATCCTTGAAAAGGTCACTATAGCACCTGATGATTAATTTGTAGGTACCAAAATATATGATTGAATAAACCGAGTTTAAGAAGTTTGTTTTGGGAAATCCCTCTGCAGGTCAATGAAGTTCCATATACTCGACAATTTCGCCTGCCTGACGGGGATGATCAGATCTTGGTCTAACCAACAGGGCATTTGAATTGAAAAAGGTTTTTAGCAATGAGCTATCCTGTCTTTCATGAACCGAAATTGTTGCTTCTCCATTTGTATGTTCCACGATGGATCTCATGTAATGTTCCCGGTCTCCATTTTTACCAAGTGGTGTTGCCAATCGTGCTTTTTTCCTGGGATTGGTGAAATCGGTCAAACCCATCATGTGCTTGATTGCAGGAATAAGGAAAATGTACCCGCAAACCAAGGCAGAAACCGGATTTCCAGGCAGCCCGATCAAGACAGTTGTTCCCTTCTTACCAGCAAAGAGCGGCTTTCCAGGTCGCATGGCAATTTTGTAGAAAGATAGTTCAAAACCCAAACTGGACGCTGCCTCCTTGACCAGATCATATTCTCCAACTGAGGCCCCACCAACAGTTATAACCAAGTCAGAATCCAAGGCAAGATTCAGTGATGTTGAGATGGCTTGGAAATTGTCCTTGGCGATGGGCAGTATTCTCACTTCTGCCCCACTGTTTTCAAGCATCCCCTGAAGCCCAAATATATTGGAGGCAACAATTTTGTTGTCAGGTACAACAGTACCCGGCATCATCAATTCATCGCCAGTGGGAATAATGGAAACCACAGGCTTTTTTCTGACCTTTAATATATCAGCATTCATGGCCGCCAACAATGATATCAAACCGGGCTTGAGTGGTTTTGGTGCCTTGATACAAAATCCTTTTTGAAAATCACCCCCAAGCGGACGAATAAATGGATTGCTTTCAAAAGTATCATTAATTCTTATGGTATTTTCACCTGCCTCCACATCTTCCTGTATGATTACCCGATCTGCCCCGAAGGGTATTGGAGCTCCCGTAAAGATACGATAAGCCTCGCCGGAACCAATTGCAATTTCGGGAATTTCCGCACCAGCCGGGATACTTCCGATTATCTTGAGTAGCTTCTTGGGTATGGCATCCTGAGATTGTATGGCATAACCATCCATAGCTGAAGTATCGAATGGTGGTTGATTTCTTTCTGAATTGAAATCTTCGGCCAGGATTCTGTTGTTTGCTCGGTTGATCGGAATTTCTTCGGAATCTGTTTGAACCAGCAGACCCCTTATTCGTTCAGTTGCTTCACTGACAGAAATCATGAAGCCACATACGTTCCTGATTTCCCGCCCTCTTTGTAGGCAAGATGAATATTGTTTATGGTAACACCCTTATCAACGGATTTTACCATGTCATAGATTGTCAGGGCTGCAACCGATACTCCTACAAGTGCCTCCATTTCAACACCTGTCTTACCGACTGTTGTTACCTTGGCCTCAATTAAAATGGCGTGATTATCATTTTGGATTTGAAAATCAATCTCGATCGAGGATATCTGCAAGGGATGACACAAGGGTATGGTACCGGAAGTATTTTTGGCACCCATAATACCTGCCAATCTTGCAACACCAAGAACATCTCCCTTGCCAATACTTTCCGTTTCAATCAGTTTGAGGGTTTTTTGATCAACCAGTACTTCACCTCTGGCAATGGCAATTCTCCTGGTTTCCTCCTTGTTCGAGATATTGACCATATGGGCCTTCCCTTGATCATCAAAATGGGTTAACTTGGTCATTGGCTCAAGTTCCAGGAAGGGGATTCATGAGCAGGGACCGTGTCGCAGATACAATATCCTGCTTCCTCATAAGGCTTTCACCTATCAGAAAACTTCTTATTCCCTGTTCAGCCAGCAGATCAAGATCTTCCTTGGTAAACAGACCCGATTCCGAAACCACATGAATTCCTTCAGGTATTTCCTTTATCAATTTTAGTGAGGTATCCAAAGTTACATGAAAAGTATTCAGATTTCTATTGTTGATGCCGATTAGGCTGGGTTTCAACTCAAGTGCTCGTTCCAACTCATCTTCGTCATGAACTTCCACAAGGATATCCATGCCCAGTTTCAGTGCAATTTCTTCAAGTTCCCGGGCCTGATAGTCATCAATCATAGCAAGGATCAAAAGTATACAATCTGCTCCCAGTGATCGGGATTCATATATCTGATGGGGATCCAACATGAAATCCTTGCGAAGGGTAGGGAGATTAACGGCTTTTGATATCTCGCTTAAATACTTTCCCTTACCCTGAAAACTGGGAAAATCAGTTAGTACGGAGATACAGGTGGCGCCACCTGATTCATAGGCCTTGGCTAACTCCAGAGGAGTAAAATCTTCTCTGATTATTCCCTTGGAGGGACTGGCTTTCTTCACTTCGGCAATCAAGCCGTAACCCTGGCTGCTGGCAGCTTTCAGTGAATTTTGAAAACCCTTGGGAAGAGGCTGTTCACGAATTATATCCTCCAGAGCCCTTAGGCTATACTTGGATTTGAGGTTCTTTATTTCCTCAATCTTGTAGGATCGGATTTTCTCTAGAATTGAATTCACAACAATCAACTGTTGGTAATTGAGACCAGCTGCCCGAGCCTGTCCCTAGCCGAGCCGGAATCGATACTCTCCCTGGCAATTTCAACACCCTCCTTGAGGTTGTTAGCTCGTCCAATGATCACGAGGGCACAGGCGGAATTCAATAAGACGGCATCACGGTAGGGCGAGTGTTCACCTCCCAAAAGCAGCTTTATGGCCTCTGCATTGACTTCGGGTGTGCCCCCCTTTATCTCATCAAGTGGGTGGACAGGAAGCCCTGCATCTTCGGGGTGGAGTATCTTTTCGGTAACAACACCATTTTCAAGTTGAGCGATATGGGTTATGCCTGAAATTGAAACCTCATCAGTTCCATCAGCACCATGAACCAGCCAAGCACACTTTGTTCCCAATTCCTTGAGCGTCTCAGCCATGGGCACGATTAGTTCCTTCGCAAAAGCACCTGTGAGTTGATATCTGACCTTGGCGGGGTTGGTCAATGGTCCCAATATGTTGAAAATCGTTCTTGTTCCCAATTCCTGCCTTATCGGCATGACATGTTTCATGGCCGGATGATGCATTGGTGCCATCATGAACCCAATGCCTGCCTTGTTGATAGCCTCGTTTACAGTATCAGGACCAACCATTACATTGATACCAAGATTGGTAAGGGCATCTGCAGCACCGGATTTGGACGACAGGTTACGATTGCCATGCTTGGCTACGGTTACACCCGCTCCAGCTACCACCAGGGCCGTTGCTGTTGATATATTCAGGGTACCCTTGCTGTCACCGCCGGTACCAACAATATCCATGGCCCGATCAGGAGCCTTGACCGCAAGGCACTTGTCGCGCATGACCGAAGCAGCGGCTGCAAACTCGTCTATTGTCTCGCCTCGTACCTTCAGGGCCACGAGAAATCCGGCAATTAATACGGGTGATACTTCTCCATCCATAATTTCGAAGAAGGCCCGTTCAGCCTGTGTCCTGCTTAATGGCCCTTCACAGGCGAGTGAAATCAATTCCTTAAAAGTTTCCATAATTCAATCAGTGAGTTAACTTCAAAAAATTATCAAGAATGTTGAAGCCTTTGTCAGTAGCTATGCTTTCGGGGTGAAACTGAACCCCATGGATAGGTAGACTCTCGTGCTGGAGTCCCATGATTGTTCCGTTTTCCAGCCAGCCATTGATTTTCAGACACTTGGGTAGCGATTCACGTTCCACCACCAGTGAATGATAGCGAGTTGCATGAACGGGGGACTCCAATCCAGCCATCACACCAGTTCCATCATGTTCAATCCGGCCTATTTTTCCATGAACGATTTCATCATTGATTATTGTTTTGCCCCCGAACGTTACGCCAATAACCTGATGCCCCAAACAAACACCTAGGAGTGGGATACGGGATTGAGCAGCAGCCTGAGTCAGGCTGATACAGATGCCCGTATTTTCCGGACCACATGGACCAGGGGATATGATAATACCCTTGGGATTCAATGCAACAACTTCATCCGAGGTAATCTCGTTGTTTCTGTAAACACTTACCTTCGCCCCCAGTACTCCAAGATGCTGAACCAGGTTGTAGGTAAAACTGTCGAAATTATCAATTAATACGTACATCGAAATATCTTGATGGGTATGAAGGTAATATGAATTTGATTCTATTCAGAATGACTGTTTCCAGATAAATTGTGTTTACATTCAAAAACCAGGAAATTCTATTTGTTTATTTCCGGAATAAATTGTGGTGCTGCCTCGGCTGCTTTCTGCAAGGCCATTGATTTGGAAATGGTTTCCTGCCATTCTGTTTCAGGATCACTGTCGTAAACCACTCCAACACCAGCCTGTATATATAGCTTGTTATTCTTGATGACAGATGTCCTGAGAGCAATGCACATATCCATGTCACCATTGGACGAGAAATAACCTACACCACCGGCATAAACACCCCGCTTGGAGATTTCGAGTTCGTCAATGATTTCCATGGCTCTAACCTTGGGAGCCCCTGAAACGGTACCAGCCGGTAATCCAGCCATCAATGCGGAGAGCGCATCCTCACCCTCTGACAATTCACCCACTACATTGGACACGATATGCATGACATGGGAATACTTTTCGATTTGGAACTGCTCGGTTGGATTTACGGTTCCAATCTTTGAGACCCGGCCAACATCATTTCTGCCCAAATCCAAAAGCATCAAATGTTCGGCGATTTCCTTCTCATCGGCAAGGAGATCTTCTGACAATTCCCTGTCTTCCTCTGGTGTTTGCCCTCTCGGTCTCGTTCCGGCGAGTGGCCTTATGATAATCTCTTTCCCTTCTACTTTCACAAGTATCTCGGGACTGGCTCCAATGACCTGAAATTCACCAAAATTAAAATAGAACATGTAAGGAGAAGGGTTGGTCCTCCTCAATGCACGATAAAGCGAAATGGGTGGATGGGGAAAATCCTTGGTCCATCTTTGACTTGGCACAACCTGAAAAATATCGCCTTCCCGGATATAATTCTTGGCTTTTTTGATCATTGCCAGAAACTCCTCTTTGAGAATTTCGTTTACCAGTTTTGCAGAAGGTCCTGCTTTGGTAGGCTCTGATGAATAATTAAAGGTGATATTCTGAAGTGTATTCAGGGTTTTTTCCAACCTCTCAATACCGGTTTGATATGCAGTTTCAGCCTCAATGTTTTCATTGTACCAGACAGGACAGACCAAATTCAGTTCATCGAGTACACCATCAAGTACTGCAATCAATGATGGTCTGAGCAGAATGGCATCAGGAGTTCCTATTGTATCAGGATTATTCTGGGGTAGATTTTCAACTAACCTGACCATATCATAGGAAAGGTAACCAAAGAGACCAGAGGAGCTCGCAGGAAGATGAGAAGGTAAATCAATTGAACTTGCCTTGATTAGGGATCTGAGGGAGAGAAATGGATCCTCTGTTTCAGGAGTGTGTGAAGGTATTTGGTCAAAACCATCCATCCAAGTAACAAACGATGAATTACCATCACATTGCCAGATCAAATCCGGGTCCATGCCAAGGATGGAATAACGCCCTCTGTCTTCTCCACCGGTTACTGATTCCAGTAGAAAGCAATTTTTCCTGTTGTTGGCCAATTTTAGGAAAAGTGAAACTGGTGTTTCCAGATCTGCTGGAATCTTGGCAAACAGGACCTGATTTTTACCTTCCTTATATCCTTTACGAAATTGATCAAAAGAAGGGGTTATCATGAAAATTCTTTCACTGAAGCTGGGAATGAACAGAGTTCAGTATTTCCTGATTGATTTCAAACTCTGCATTATTGATCAAATCCACTGTATATGAGTTGATTATATCTCGGGAAAGACCGCCCGTAATCTGGGACTCTAGAAATGAAAGATACCCGGCAAATTCCTCTGAATCTTCCTCGGGAGGAAGAATCTCATCCAGTAAAACCAGGGCAATTCTGTTATTCTCACCACTAACCACTGCACCTTTCGCAACAACATCAATCTCAAAGACCTCCGGCAGCAGGTTCTGAGGTGCATCCTCTATGCCGTCAATCCTCAGAACTCCTGTTTCAAGTCTCGGTTCTCCAAGACCAATAGCTCCAAAGGGAGCTCCGCCCTCCAAGGCTGCCAAATGTTCTTCAGCTAACTGAAACTTTTGCTTACCCAATTCACTTGCTATCCAATTGCCCTGTACCTCATCCCTGACACTTTCAAATGGTTGCAATGCAGGTGGTAGTGTTTGATCCAGTCGCATGGCCATGACCCCGCCATTCTCCAGTTCCATCAACTCAGGAAAACTGTTTTCATCTATTTGTGCAGCTGTATTACGGAAGGTGGCCAATTCGACTATGGGATCATCCGAAAGGGCATTGTATTGAACGGTTGCCAAAACAAGGTCAGTTTCCTGAGCAAGTTCTTCCAAAGTTGCACCCGCAGCCAATGAATCCTGATAAGATTCAAAATTGCTCTGGATACTGGCAATTGCCAGTTCCTGGCTTCTTTCAACCATTAATTCCTCACGAGCATCCTCAAAGGGGGTTTCCCTTGCTGAAATTATGCCGTTTATTCTGAACAAAGCAGGACCAACCGATGATTGAACAGGTCCAAGGATGCTTAATTCATCAGTCGAGAATAGCAGATCACCCACCTCGGGCGAAAGATCGTTGCGGAATACTTCACCTAAATCAATATCCTCAATTCTGATACCACTATCAATCACGACCTGATCAAAATCGGTGATTCCTGAATTGATTTGATCAAGTGCCAAGCTGGCTTCCTCGGTTGTTGGAAAAACTAACCTGTCGACAATTCGACTTTCCGGTCGTTTATATTCATCAATACGCGCATCATACAATGTTTGCAGCTCTTCATCCGATACTGAAAATGAAGAGGATATCATGTCCGGTGTCAACCAAACATAGGTTATTTCCTTTGAGGAGGGCAGGGTGTAATCTTCGGGATTTTCATCGTACAAGGCCCTCAAATCACTATCCGAAGCCTGTGGGTCAGGATTCCTGACCATGTCATCCGTAATTTCTATCCAGCGAAAGGTTCTCCTGTGGAAATTATAATCAATGTACTTGTTCCAAAAAACTTCAGAAGGTACGAGGTCCGACAACAGAGAACCACTCAATAGGCTTCTGGAAATTTCCTTCCTCACCACCTCATCAAATTCGGAACCAGTCATGCCAAGGTTTTCAAGAGTAAAGTTGTAGGCATTTGTATCAAAATTACCGTCCAAACCACGGAAACCGGGTTCATTCCTGATCTGCTCCAGAACGATATTGTCACCTACGGAAATACCAATGTTGTAAGCTTCGTTGTCAAGCGCTGCAGTTCGGGATACAATTCCTATGGCTTCCCGGTCAGCTCCAAGTGAAATGGCCTCTGGATAAGTTAATTGGACATTTACCCTTGAAGAAAGATTCCTTGTTACCTCCTGCAAGGCCTGGTAATATTCATCAACGGTAATCTCTTCATCACCAACAGAACCTATTTTGTCTGTAACACCTGAGTAATTACCAATACCGAACCCCATCAATCCCAGGATCAACAATCCTAGGAGAATCCAAACTGGGACGTTCATGGCTTTTTTGCGGGAAAACTTTGCCATCTATTATTCTCTAGTTATGAAATGAGTGATTTTACCTAAATATTTAACCGTAATTATTCAAGGGCTTTGCCTTGCTTTAAAACTAAGGTGATCATGATTGAAACCTATATGTATTCTTGATGATCCCGTGTAAATTTGGTTATTCTCTCAAAGAAGTCCTCAATCTGGTTCTGATCGATATTGGCAAAGGCAATTCTAATTTGCTGACCAAATTTTCTTATCCCATCAGCTGGATTTGGTTGTTCAAACATGGTATCGGGCAACATCAGCATGTTCGTTTTCCGTAGGAAAAGCTTGACCAATTGGTCAGAACGCATGTCAAAGGGGTGAGTTACATAGGCGAAGTACGCACCACACCCGAGTAAATTCCATTCCGGCAGAAACTCAAATCCCTTTTTGATTGCATCCTTGCGATGCAAAATTATTTCCTTTTCCTCAACCAGCCAATTCATGAGATTTCTCAGACCAAACAAGGCCCCCAATTGACCCAACTGATTTGGGCATATTGAAACGGTATCCAGATACTTCTCTATTTGTGGTAGAAAATTTTCCGAGGCAATGACTGCACCTACTCGATGACCGGTCAGGCGAAAGGCCTTGGAGAACGAATATAGGTGGACAAAATGCCTGTCCCAGTCAGAGTCCTGAAAGATTTCGTGCAACTCATTGTCGCTTGAGAGAAAATCCCTGTAGGTTTCATCCACTATCAGCGTCAGGTTGTTTTCTTTTGCCAGTTGATAAAATTCCCAGATGGTATCCTTGGAGTATTCGGTTCCACAGGGATTATTGGGAGTAATAAGCAAAATCGCCTTAAGGCCCTTGGTAATTAATTCCCTGGCTCTCTCAACATCCGGTTTAAGATCTTTTTCAAGGGTTAGTACCGTTGTGTTTATCCCCATCATATCCAACCACATTTTATGGTTGAAATACCACGGGGCAGCTATCATTACCGAATCTCCGGGCTCAGCAAGGGTTGCAACCGTGGCTACAAAAGCCTGATTACATCCTGAAGTAATTGCCACATGAGAAGGGTTTATTTCCCCCTGATACAATATTGACCATCTAGCTGCAATTTCTTCCCTAAGCTCTGGATTGCCTAGGACAGGACCATAAATGTTTGAGGCAGGATTCATTTTGATTGATTCTGCCATATGATTCAACAAATCATCCGGAGGAGGATCAACTGGTGCAGCCTGTGATAAGTTAAGCAGTTCTTGATTGGTCTCAATGGGTGTTTCCTGAAGCCATCTCCTGGCATCCATCACCGGTGGGCTGATTGTATTGACCAGATTTGAATTATAGTGAACCATCGAATTCCGTTTCATGATTGTTAAAAGGCAATACCGATAAAGACTTACTTTTGTGTATTCTGGAGAATAACATTCAGATTGTTTGCCAAAAAATTTCGGTATTGCGTATGAATAATGTTTCAATTAGAGATTTTTTGGTAAATTAAAATCAAAATGTGTTATCAGATTAACTCAGAGAATGACGAAGTTAAGTGGTGGATTAATAATGAGTAACAAAGGGGTTAAACTCACGCGGGAAGAAATGATTGCCCATATTCCCAAAGAGGCCAAGGTAAGGTTTCATATTGGTCTGGAACGAGGTTCGCTGAAGGTCGAATTATATGTCCCACGGGGAGAGGATCTACAGAAACCTCATGAGCAAGACGAATGTTATATTGTAACCAGAGGTAATGGTCAGTTCGTGATGGGTGAGGAAACAGTTGATTTCAAACCGGGTGATTTCTTGTTCGTACCGGCAGGAATTCCACATAGATTCATCAATTTTGGCGATGAAATGGAGGCTTGGGTGATATTCTATGGACCTCTGGGAGGTGAAGGAAAATGAAAGGAGCAAAATGTTCGGTGAACTAAGGATTGAGAAACTGAATGCTAAACACAGGGATAGTTGGATGCGTCTGTGGGGTTTGTACCTTGAATTTTATGAAACAACCAGGAGCGAGGAAATTTTTAACCTGAGTTTCGAGCGATTGATTGATCCCGATTTTACTGAATGTGAGGGTTTTCTTGCGCTATCCGATGGTCAGGGGGTAGGGATGGTGAATTGTCTTTACCACATTCACCTTTGGCAAAAACAAAAGATTTGCTACCTCCAGGATTTATTTGTTGACAGTACTGTTCGCAAACAAGGTATTGGTGGTAGATTAATCAAGAGGGTCTATGAACGTACCGATGAGTTGGGATATCAAGGCGTCTATTGGACCACGCAAGATTTTAATTCAGAAGCCAGGAAACTGTATGACAAAATCGGTGTAAAGACACCTTTCATAAAATACGCTCGCAACTGACAATCACTAGCATAATATCACACACTTCGATTGGGAATGATGTCTAGTCGGTAGTAATGACCCTTTAAGTTTTTTTAGTTCACACGGATTCCAACACGATGCATTGTGTTGTTGATGTAGCCTTTCGGGTTCCAGTCTATGGCGAAAGGTTGCATGACACCTTCGCTGTCAGTTGCACGAGCCCAGATCTCATAATATCCTTCTAGTGGGAATTTTATGTTTGTTTGCCAGTTTTGCCAAGCACCGGAATTGATAGGTGCATCCAGTTCAGTTTCTATCCATGTCGATCCGAAATCGATTGAGATATCAACCCTTCTGACGGTGCGATCCCCAGACCAGGCATGGCCACGTACCTGCGTTTCGATGTCCGTTTTGGCACCATTCGCCGGGAAAGTTACCAGTGACTTAACAGGCATTCGTTCGATGATGACGAAATCTTCAATTGGTACTTCCTGACCAGGTGATATCGGATAAGCAGGTACACGATAGGACATCCCAGTCATCAGGGCACCGTCATGTACCTGATCACGAAGTTCAATCCGTGTTAGCCATTTTTGGGATGTCGATGCTGGCCAACCCGGTACGACAAGTCGTAGGGGAGCTCCGTTCATAGGGTGAAGCGAGGCACCATTCATTTCAAAGGCAATTAGGATGTTGTCAGTCATCGCTTTGGAGATAGGCAGTCCCCGTGAGATCGGTAAAATATCAGGGTTTCCAGACAGGTGGGTATCCGCCCCATAATGCGCGGTGTAAACAACATTAGACTGAACACCAGCCTTTTCCAATACATCCTTAAGCCGTACACCTGTCCATTCCGAACAGGCAACAGCCCCATAAGTCCACTGATTACCTTTCACAGGTGGATCAAAAAATGCGCGTCCATTACCACAGCATTCCAGCATAAGTGCCATTGTAACCACCTCGAACTGCTCACGCATGTCATTGATGGTTAACGCTAGCGGGTTATCAACGAAACCATCGATAGTGAGCATCCATGTTTCCGGGTCAACTTCCAAGGGTGGAATACCATTGTTGCGGATAAAGTGCCGATTTGTCGGTGTAATTGCATCATCCAATAACTCAGGTGGTGTCTCGGCATTCAACGGTTGATTTTCAAGTAATGTTAACCCATTCTTACCTATCAATAGGTTTTCTTGTGCTACAGCGGCAGGGATGAAACCATCTGGCAGATTGCGGTAGAATGGTATTGATGTGCCCACCATCGCAAATAGTGTTGCTAGACTGGTTTGCTTAAGGAAACCTCGCCGGTTGATATTCTCGACTCTTTCAAAAATTTCCAGACCCAAATGTTTCTTATCCTCTTCTGGCGCAATGATTGTCTTTTCTGGCAGTTGACTTGGCATTCTACCTCATGTCGTTAATTAATGGCATCTAAGTATATTTAATTCTTTGAGAGCCCATGCTTTTTATAAGGTTATTTGCAACTTTTCTATCGATCAAAGCAATGGCTTTTTTCCCCAACTTCTTTCTACAAATATACTTTTAACATTACTGGTTCCAGTTGGCCCATATGTTTATTTTAGTGATGAAAAAGTTAAATTTGATTTTTATTCAACTTTAGGCAAATACAATTTCCTTATTCACAATCGTGACGCAATATTACCCGTCGAGATTCTAACCCACCTCACCTTGAGTAACAATGCTATTTGAAACAATTTATTCTTGTATTTTTTACATTTAATGTTAATTTTACAAGGATGTATATAAG
>WTGT01000257.1:5046-15831 GCA_011523445.1 Paracoccaceae bacterium | reverse complement strand
ACATTGTCCATGAGCATTTGAACTTGCCGGATGAGGAAATCGTCGTTTGTGGAATTGCAGTCGGTTATGCGGATCCCAATAACCCTGCTAACACCTTCAAAACCCCACGTTTAAACCTTGATGAATATTCAAAATTCCTTGGTTTTGACTAAAGCACTTTTTCTCGAATTTATACGCTTCAATATACACACCAAATCGCAGTTACTGGAATTGATTGATTCACCTGTACTTTTTAGCCTCATCCCTTCGGTAACCCACAGCAGCCAAAATCAGAAAAAGAATGGTATAGGCAAGTAATATCAAGAATGGTTCAGTTGTCCAAGGATCCCCACTAATCCCTGCCTGGGTCAAATTAACAATATGCCTTACAGGTGTAAATATGGAAATTGAATTCATAAACTCGGGCATCAAACTTGGATGAAAAAATATACCTCCTAGAAATGCTAGAATGATATAAAGCAAGTTGGCTATGGGTAAGGCTCCCTTGGGGGAACACCAATAACCAATCGTCAAACCCATTGCAGCAAGTGGAAAAACTCCAACAAAAACCCCGAATAACATTTTAAACCAGGAATTGGTTGGCATGCCAATATCAGTTGTCAGAAAGGCAACAACAATCAGGATGCAAATCGAAACCGATACAAACACCAGAGATGCCAGAATTGTTGCAAACAATCTACTGAGAGGGTGTACCGGCAAAACCCTGGCATATTGTTCCCAAGGCGATTCCCTGTCATTGGCAATCCCTACCCCAAACTGGAAGAAGGCAACTCCCAGTGAAGAAAATATACAGAAGGACCCGAGGGCAAAATTTGCTTCCTGACGGCTATCAGAAAAGGTAACTCCCACAATGACAAAAATGACTGATGGTACGAGAATAGTAACCAGGGAATAGCTTGGGGTTCTTATCAAACCCAACAGGCATGTTTTAAAATACTGGTACAGGATCATTTCTGCCTGCTGTTATCTATAAGGGTAAAAAATGCTTCTTCCAGATTTGCAGGCCTTATTTGAAGATCCTGAAATTTGAGGTCATTACAAACCATTGATCTGATCACCAAGTCAGAGTCATTAGTGATAATAATCACCCTGTCATCTTGCTGCTTGATATGAGTTGCACCATCCAACATGGTTGGCAGATCACCCCTGTAACTAACCCTGCTGCTTCCAACCAAACCACGAATTTGTTCCAGACTTCCATCGGCCAGTTTCTTTCCCTCGTTTATAACGACTATTCTCGAAGCAAGTGCTTCAGCCTCTTCCAGATAATGAGTTGTTAAAACTACTGTACCACCCAATCCACGATAATCAAGAATTGCTTTCCAAATGTTTTGTCTGGATTCCACATCAAGCCCCGTAGTTGGTTCATCCAAAAACACCAGATTGGGATTACCAATGAATGAAAGTGCGACGGCCAATAATCTTTTCTGTCCTCCGCTCAATCCACCTGTCTGTTTGTTCTTGAGTTTTTCCAATGGGAATCTGCCAAACAACTCATCATCGGTCATGGGTTTGGGAAAATGGGACCTAACCAGATCAAAGATTTCGGAAACACGCAAATTGTCAGGAAATCCGAATTCTTGGGGTGTCAATCCCACTTGTAACCTGATGGATTTTTCCCATGGAAATCCTCCCAATATGGATACGGAACCTGAATCACTCTTTCTGATGCCGGTCATGATACCGATTGCAGTAGTTTTTCCTGCACCATTGGGACCTAGAAGAGCATGTATCTCACCCTGCTTCAACTCCAGATTCAATCCCCTGAGTGCTTTGGTAGAACCGAAAGATTTGACTACATTGCAAAACTGAACAGCATTGATTTCCTTCGATTCTTTTGAAATAGCATTCATTCCTGTTGAGTTGACCATGTGGTCAATATATACTCACCAATTTACATTAAGGGTACTAGAAAAGTTGGATATGGACAAAAAAACTCTTGATCTAATTACCATTGGTCGATCCTCGGTGGATCTTTATGGTGAGCAGGTTGGAGGACGCCTGGAGGATATGGGTTCCTTCAAAAAATACATTGGAGGTTCACCTACCAATATCGCTGCTGGAGGATCAAGGCTAGGACTTGCCACGGCTCTCATTACTAGGGTTGGCGACGAGCATATGGGCCGTTTCATAAGGGAGGAGTTGATCAGGGAAGGAGTTGATGTAACAGCGGTTACAACTGATCCTGAGAGACTAACAGCCCTGGTTTTGCTAGGAATCAGGGATGAAGATACTTTCCCTCTGATATTTTATCGGGAAAATTGTGCCGATATGGGTTTGATGGAAGAGGATATCGATCCCGAATTTATCGCAAAGACAAAATGTCTTTGTGCAACTGGTACCCATCTTTCACATCCCGATACTGCAGCAGCCGTCCGTAAGGCTTTGCTGATTGCCAGGGAAACTGGTGCCAAAACAGCATTGGATATTGATTACCGGCCTAACCTGTGGGGATTGAGTGGACATGATGATGGTGAGAATCGTTTTATTGCCTCTGGTAAGGTAACTGCAACTATTCAATCGACAGTCGGATTATTCGATCTGATTGTGGGTACCGAAGAGGAATTCCATATTGCAGGAGGTTCAAGTGATACTCTAACTGCACTCAGAAATGTAAGGGCAATGACCAATGCCATTTTGGTATGCAAGCGAGGACCAATGGGTGCAGTGGCCTTTCGGGCAGAAATTCCTGAATCCCTGGAGGAAGGTGAAACAGGTCCCGGTTTCAATGTAGAAGTCTTCAATGTCCTAGGTGCCGGAGATGGTTTCATGGCAGGTTTCCTCAAGGGATGGTTGACCGGTGAGGACCTATCGACCTCTCTCAAATTTGCCAATGCATGTGGTGCCTTTGCCGTCTCCAGGCATGGCTGTACACCTGCCTACCCATCTCTTGAGGAGCTTGAGTATTTTCTTGAGCATGGTTCCCAGACCAGTTCATTGAGGAAGGATTTCTTGCTGGAGCAAATACATTGGTCAACCACACGTCGAACCTATTGGAAGGACTTGACGATCGTTTCCCTTGAGGGCATACATTTGGAATCCGTACCTGCAATTGGGCATGATGCATTCCGATCGGTAGAACAATTCAAGAGAATTATTGTGAAATCCCTGCTTTCAGCTGATTCCTCAGGCAATCATCATGGTGTGATCTTGCCGGCCGGTCAAAGCCGTTCACTGTTAGATGAAACAACTGGTCAAGGATTGCTGGTAATTAGGTCTGTCGGTGTTGTCGGAAGGGATACCTTACTCGAAGTTGAAAACAATTTTGAAAACCTTTCAGAATGGCCCCTGGAACATACCGTAAAGATAAAATTGTTGATTGAAGATGATTCCATAGGGAGCATTGATGATCAAATAGCATCATTAAAGCGGTTATTTGAAAATACAAGAAGAAACCAATTGAATCTCGCTTTGGAACTGGATTTTGAAACCAGTGAAATCAATATCAGGCTTAACGTTATAAAATCCATTTTGAAACAGAACATTGTGCCGGATTCTTGGATACTTGATGAAACCGATGATTCTGAGTTGGGTCCTTTCAACAGGATTATTCTCGACAAAGACCCATACTCACTGGGTATTTTAACTCTCGATCAAGGGCTAACACCAATCGAAGCAAATGATTTATCAAGGTATGCCGATGCAGGAAGTATGCAAAACGGAAAAATTATATTGTGGCATGGATTAAGGGAACTTTTTGGCAGATGGTTATCAGGTAATGTCACCCATTCGGCTGCTGAAAAAGAAATCTCCGAATGGTTGAAGTTTCATTCCAACCAATAGAATAATGATCAATCATGAATCCTAGGGAATAAAAAATAATTGCAGGGAACACGTATGTCACACCTACTTAGAAGACCCAAAATCGGTCAAAGCAAAATTCATGACATTTCACAATCCACCGCCAATTGGAAATATGTTGGATTTGGTGTGTACAATCTGAAAAAGGGAGACAAAGTTCACGAAGAAACCAAGAGTAACGAAGCCATAATTGTTGTCATTGAAGGGAAAATCGAACTGGAAGTTGATGGATTCCCCACTTTCGGTGTCATTGGGGATCGAATGGATGTCTTTGAAAAAAAGCCACCCTACTCATTATACATCCCTCCCAACCATGAATGGCAGGGTTTGGCAGAAACCGATTGTGTCATAGGAATTTGCCTTGCACCCGGAAAAAAAGACCGAAAACCCAAGGTCATAGGCCCGAATGATGTCATACAGTTGGAGAGAGGCAAGGGTTCCAACCTCAGGAAAATCAATAACATTGCCATGGAGGACCAGGATGAAGCAGACAGTTTGCTGGTGACTGAAGTCTTTACACCTCAAGGTAATTGGTCTTCCTATCCTCCTCACAGGCATGATGTCGATGACTATCCAAACATTACATACCTTGAAGAAACCTACTACCATCGTCTGAATCCACCGCAGGGATTCGGATTTCAAAGGGTTTTTACCGATGATGGAGAACTTGATGAAACCATATGTGTCAAAAACCACGATGTGGTTCTTGTTCCCAAGGGACATCACCCTTGTGGAACACCTTTTGGTTACGAAATGTACTATCTGAATGTCATGGCCGGTCCAATTCGCAAATGGCGGTTTGCCAATTCACCGGATCACGAATGGCTTTATGATTTTGATCCGGACAAGTGACAGGATAACAAGATCAATCAAAACATTTGAAGTTATGGTACCCCTAGAAGTTCTGGCAAAACTCTTTGATTGAAACATAAATTGAATATAATCAAGCCAACTTGGCAGGTGTGATTGAATTGGCGATAACGGATGGAACTCATAACAATCTACGGATCTCCTCTTGTAGTCGGATGTGTCGTGATAGGCATGTTTGTACTTTTCGTAAAGCAGTATCTACCTGTCGAGGTAACTGCCCTGGGAGGCGCCTCTGTCCTTCTTGTGTTGGGGATTCTCCCATTTGATGAAGCCCTACAGGTTTTTTCGAACCCTGCACCATGGACTATCTTTGCAATGTTCATCCTGTCTGGTGCATTGGTACGTACCGGGGCGTTGTCCTCAGTTACATTTATTATTCTTAGGGGAGGAAAGAAACACCCTGGATTAACAATCGGATTACTTGCCTGTCTGGTTGTATTTGCTTCAGCATTCATGAACAACACCCCGGTTGTCGTAATGATGATTCCGATCGTTATACAGGTTGCCAAGGAACTGGGAACTTCCTCCTCCAAGTTGCTGATACCACTTTCATATGTCTCGATATTGGGTGGGATCTGTACCTTGATTGGTACTTCAACCAACCTTCTTGTAGATGGAGTTGCACGGGAAAATGGATTGGAACCGTTTACTCTCTTTGAAATAACCCCATTGGCCGTGGTACTCGTAGCAACAGGTTTCGTATATTTACTGATATTTGCCCCAAGACTGTTACCCGATCGGGAATCTTTATCTGAACTTTTACGCGATAGAACCACCATGAAGTTTTTCGTGGAAGTAATACTGCCCGACGACAGTCCCTTGATAGGTCAAATCGGAAGCAAAGCCGATTTCTTCCGAAAACGGGGTATCAGAATTGTTGATATAATTCGTGATCAGACCTCCCTTAAGCCACAAATCCAAACCCTGGAATTACAGGCTGGAGACAGATTGGTATTACGAACCCAAGCAACGGAATTGGATGAGGTATTCGGGGTTGGAAATTTAATGAAAGCTTCCGAAAAAAACGAGAGTGTCTCATCTTCTGAAAATAATGTGGATGATATCCAATCTTCAATCAGAAAGGTATCATCCAAACAATCTCAGACACTTGAGGCTTTGATTTCACCAGGATGTCGCATGATAGGCAAGACGTTGGGCGAATTGAATCTTCAACAGAATTACAACATTTATCCCATTGCCTTGCACCGACATGCCGCAAAACATCTCACGGAATTTTCTGATGTTGAACTCAGGGTAGGTGATACACTTTTGATTGAAGGTGCCATTGAAGACATGAACCGAATGTCCAAGGATCAAAAGCTGATTGAAATTACCAAACCCTCAACTTTACCCTATCGAAGAAACAAGGCACCCATTGCCATTGCAACCTTGACTGTAATCGTGATTCTGGCTACCTTGGGTATAGCTCCTATAGCTCTCTTGGGTATCCTTGGTGTCGCAGTAGTTTTAATTACAAAATGCATTGAAGCTGAAGATGCCTTTTCATTTGCTGATGGCAAGTTGATGGTTTTAATCTGGTCCATGCTGGGTATTGGAAAGGCAATGGAATTATCGGGAGCAGTAGAAATGCTTGATGGCATTATCAGCCCATTGATGGTTGGCCTTCATCCGTTTTTCATAGTTTGGTTTATCTACATCATCACTTCGATACTGACCGAAATGGTTTCCAACAATGCTGTTGCAATCATTGTTACTCCAATTGCAATAGGGGTTGGAGTGAATTTGGGAATTGATCCCAGGGCCTTGGTTGTAGCAGTCATGATTTCTGCTTCAGCCAGTTTTGCAACACCGATTGGCTATCAAACCAATACGCTGGTTTATGCACCAGGCGGCTATGATTTCAAGGATTACCTGAAAATAGGTTTACCCCTGAATATTATCATCGGTCTGGTTGCCAGTTTCTTGATACCCTACATTTGGCCATTAACATAATTCATGGTTAAAATTTCGAGGCCATTTTGCTAAATTTGTACCTGATGAAATGAATGAAAAAATTGCAGTTTGATTTTTTTGAACTAATGATATGGAAAAAGAGTTTGATATTACCCAATTTAAATAATCATGATAACTGTTTTACTACCATGATTATAGGCTTTAAGCCTTACTTGGAGAAACGATATGGAAATAGTTGAAGCATCTCTTGATCCGGCAAAAGAGTTACGGGAAATAGCATTTCAGCCATTTGAATCTGCCCATGCCATGCCAAAAAGCGTTTATACCTCACAAGACTTCCTTGACAGGGAAATATCCAACATTTTTGCCAAGGAATGGTTTTGTGCTGGTCGGGCTGATGGTCTTCCAAACGTGGGAGACTTTTTCACGCTAGAACTTGCGGGACAACCAATCACTGTAATCAGGGATCAGGACGGCAAATTGCGTGCCATGGCCAATGTTTGCAGGCACCGAATGTCCAAGCTTCTCGAAGGGAGCGGTAATACTAAAAGAATAGTATGCCCTTATCACGGCTGGACCTATAACATTGATGGCAGCTTGCGTGGTGCACCTGCCATGACAAGGAACAAGGTTTTCGATCGAAAGAAAATGGGGCTCTCACAAATTAGATGCGAAGAATGGTTGGGATGGGTCCTTGTTTCCCTCAATCCCGATGTAGAACCGGTCGCCCAAAAACTGGACAAGATAGAATCCATGGTGGCCGACTTTGATATGGGAAACTATGAACAGGCCTTCTTTGAAACCTTTGAATGGAATACGAATTGGAAGGTTCTTGCCGAGAATTTCATGGAGAGTTACCATCTTCCGGTTTGCCATGCTGCTACGATCGGAGGTGTCTCGAAAGTGGACGATGTCGAATGCCCCGAAGGATTTGAAGCATTCAACTATCATACGTTGCAGAAGGAAGAAGATTTCACCCTTTCCGTTGCTCACCCCGATAATACAGCTTTGCAAGGAGAACGAAGGTATATGACCTACCTGCTTGCCATCTATCCTAGCTGGTTAATCACCCTGACCCCAGGATATTTCTGGTACCTGTCTCTCTATCCCTTGGCTCCAGGCAGGGTAAAAATCTATTTTGGCGGTGGCATGGCCAAGGAATTTGCCTCAAGTGTGGAGAGTCAGAAACACTTTGAGGAATTGCGAGTTCTGCTGGATGAGGTTAACGATGAGGACAAGGGATGTACCGAAAGGGTTTATGCCGGCATGCTCTCGAATTTTCCCAATCCCGGCCCACTTTCACATTTGGAAAGACCCAATTACGAGTTTGCCCAATACATTTCCAACAAGGTACCAGCCTGATTTTGGCAAGAAGCAATCCCACTTAAGAAAATCAACTGTAAAATCATGACACTATTTACCCAAACCTCTACCTGGAATCAGGAAGAACATTCCATGTTTTCAGATTCCGTCAAGCGATTCTATGCAGATCACTTGGTACCCAATATGCAAAGGTTCGATACCGAAGGCATGGTGGACCGGGATTTTTGGAAAAAAGCTGGTGAAATAGGCATAATGGGTGGTTCAGTACCTGAGGAGTATGAGGGCAGTGGTGGTTCTTACGGCTTTGATTCCATTGCCCTTTACGAACAGGGAAAAATCGGGGATGGCAGTTGGGGTTATGGTATCCAGTCCATTGTCATCCATTACCTGATAAAATACGGTTCACATGAGCAAAAAGCTTACTGGTTGCCACAATTGGTTTCCGGCGAGTCAATCGGGGCGCTTGCAATGACTGAACCTGGTTGCGGTTCCGATGTTCAGTCCATTCAAACCCAAGCGGAGAAGAAAGGAAATCATTACCTTATCAATGGGTCCAAAACATTCATAACCAATGGCGGATCAGCCGATTTGATTATTTTGACAGCCAAAACGGAAGCATCGAAAGGAGCCAAGGGTGTATCATTGATTCTTGTTGATACCCGAGATCTGGAAGGATTTAGGCGAGGGCCAAGAATGAACAAACTGGGGCAAAGGGGAAATGATACGGCAGAACTGTTCTTTGACAATGTAATGGCTCCCAGAACCAATTTGTTGGGTGAAGAAGAAGGGCAAGGGTTTTATCAACTGATGAAGCAATTACCTTGGGAGCGACTCCTTATCGGTATCACTGCCTTGGGAACTATAGATTTTGCCCTTGAACAGACCATTAGCTATGTGCAGGAACGAAAAGCCTTTGGCAAACGTTTGATGGATCTTCAAAATACCAGGTTTAAATTGGCTGAAGCAAAAACCAAGGCTGAGCTCCTGCGGACCTTTGTCAATGATTGCATTCAAAGAATAGAAAACAATAAGCTTGATGCTGCCACTGCTTCCATGGTGAAATATTGGGGTAGTGAAACTCAAAACCAAATTATCAATGAGTGCTTACAATTACATGGTGGTTATGGTTATATACTGGATTACCCAATTGCACGTCTGTATGCTGATTCTCGTGTCCAAATGATTTATGGTGGTTCAAATGAAATAATGAAGGAACTCATTGCCAGATCAATAGACAATTAGGATTATCCTAAAGTATTTTTCTTAAAATTCATTCCACTAACCAAAACTTACATTTTGATATTAGTATTGGTTATCTTTTCATGTTTTGTCTGGTTTGATTATCATGGTTAATCTTGTCCCCCTGTACAATAAAACCCCAATCCAGCTTAAAATAAAAATTGTTGCTGCAACGGAAATAATTGAAGGTCCTGTTGGTGTATCAATATACAGAGAAACCAAGAGTCCCAAAATAACCGAAAGACATCCGAAAACTGTTGAGATTAATACCATCGCAACAGGTTGACGGACTAAAGGTCGTGCTGCGGCAGGAGGGATTATCATCATTGCGGTTACCAATAATATTCCAACCACCTTGACAGCAACTGCAACCAAAATGGCTAATCCTAGATTTAATATCCATTGTTCCCATTTGGGATTCAAACCTGAAGCTATTGTTAAATCTTCACTTACCGTGGAAATCAAAAGTTTTTTCCATCGGTATAAAATTAATCCAAGAATTGTTATTGCACCGCTCCAGATATAAACCAAATCAACTTTGGTAACGGCCAACAATTGACCAAACAAATAGGATTCAATATTAACGTTTTGGGCAGGCAGAACGTTAACGGCAATTAGCCCGAATGCCAGAGTAGAATGAGAAAATACTCCCAAGATTGTATCCGCACTATAATACCTGTTAACAAAAAGTGTTACCACTAGGGAGGCTAGTAAAGCCATCAAGAACACACCCAGAAAAATTGAAATACTGAAATACAGTGAAAGTGAAATACCCAAAATAGCTGAATGGGAGGTCGCATCTCCATAATATGACATCTTTCGCCACACCACAAAGCACCCCAATGGACTTGCAGCCAGAGCAACTGCCAACCCAGCCAAAGTAGACCTTACGACAAAATCATCTAGCATGTGTTTTATTCCAAATTTTTTTTCTTGAAAAACCAAAAATCAACTTATGCACCCCAATATTTTTTCAATTATTTACGGATATTATTTCCCTTTGGTATCCTAATCATTAAAATTACGGGCTGATTAATTTAATCACCAAACTTTCAAAAAAGGATCCTTAAATGAACCTAACTAAATTAAATTATTTTGGAAGGAAAACAGGACAGTTTTCTATTTCAATCAGACGATTTTTCTATACGATTATTCTGTTTTTGTTTTCGTTTTCGTTTTTACCAACTGCAAAAGCTGAATCATTAAATATCGTTTCTGACATTAAACCTGTACAATCACTGGTAAGCATGGTTTTGGGTGATCTTGGTACTTCTGCACTGATTGCCTCCAGAAATGTTTCTCCACACGATTATATCATACGCCCCTCAGAAGCTAGGATGATATCGGAAGCAGATATAATTTTCTGGTCTGGACCTGCGGTCATACCCTCCCTAGAGAAATTTTTTGATGAATTGCCACCCGGTACCATAGCGATTTCACTTTTAGAGGAAGTTGAAGGTTCACTTTTACCGATAAGAGACCCCGGTTCCTTATTTGAAGATGACCATGAGGGTGAGGATGATCATGGCGATGAGGATGAAAACGAGGAAGAGGGCCATCACGAAGAAGAGGATGATCATGGTGATGAGGCCGATGCTAGGGAAGAAGACCATGAGGGTGAGGATGATCATGGCGATG